>NZ_JBHFJB010000039.1:139324-144792 GCF_057334555.1 Pseudomonas sp. AGC41 | reverse complement strand
CCCCCCCCCCACAAGGGGCAGTGCCCACATTGAACGAGGCCCCCGATGAACAACGCTCTGAACCAGCTCCAGCCCTACCCGTTCGAAAAGCTCCGCGCCTTGCTTGGCAGCGTCACGCCCAATCCCGACAAGCGCCCGATCGCGCTGTCCATCGGTGAGCCCAAGCATCGCTCGCCCGCTTTCGTGGCTGAAGCCCTGGCCGGCAATCTGGAAAAAATGGCCGTGTACCCAACCACCCTCGGCATCCCCGAGCTGCGCGAAGCCATCACCGGTTGGTGCGAGCGCCGCTTCAACGTGCCAAATGGCTGGCTCGATCCGGCGCGCCATGTGCTGCCGGTCAACGGCACCCGTGAAGCCTTGTTCGCCTTTACCCAGACCGTGGTCAACCGTGGCGATGACGCCCTGGTCGTCAGCCCGAACCCCTTCTATCAGATCTACGAAGGCGCAGCGTTCCTGGCCGGGGCCAAGCCGCACTACTTGCCATGCCTGGATGAGAACGGCTTCAACCCGGATTTCGATGCCGTCTCGCCGGATATCTGGAAACGCTGCCAGATCCTCTTCCTGTGCTCCCCGGGCAACCCGACCGGCGCCTTGATTCCGGTGGACGTGCTGAAGAAGCTCATCGCCCTGGCTGACGAGCATGACTTCGTCATCGCGGCGGACGAGTGCTACAGCGAGCTCTACTTCGACGAACAGACCCCGCCGCCAGGCCTGCTCAGCGCCTGCGTCGAACTGGGTCGCAACGACTTCAAGCGCTGCGTGGTGTTCCACAGCCTGTCCAAGCGTTCCAACCTGCCTGGCCTGCGCTCCGGTTTCGTTGCTGGCGACGCCGACATCCTCAAGGGCTTTTTGCTCTACCGCACCTACCACGGCTGCGCGATGCCCGTTCAGACCCAACTGGCGAGCATTGCCGCGTGGAACGACGAAGCCCACGTAAAAGCCAACCGCGTGCTGTACCGGGAAAAATTCGACGCGGTGCTGGAAATTCTCAGCCCGGTGCTCGACGTGCAACGCCCCGATGGCAGCTTCTACTTGTGGCCGAACGTGGCCGGCGACGACGCGGCATTCTGCCGTGACCTGTTTGAACAGGAACACGTGACGGTCGTCCCAGGCTCGTACCTCTCCCGCGATGTGAACGGCGTCAATCCCGGCGCCGGCCGCGTGCGCATGGCCCTGGTCGCGCCATTGGCCGAATGCGTGGAAGCGGCGGAACGGATCCGCGCGTTCATCCAGCGCCGGGGTTGATGCTATCGAGCCGAAACGGACCGCTGTCGTGGCGAGGGAGCTTGCTCCGTTGGGCTGCGTAGCGGCCCCAAAGCAGACAACTCAATCTTCCTGGCGTAACGCGTTGGGCGGTTTCAGGGCCGCTTCGCGGTCCAGCGGGAGTAAGCTACCTCGCCACAAAAGCGATGTTCGGCAACCAAAGGCGCAAAAATTTTCAGGAATGTTCATTTCGAAAAAGAAACGAATAAGTAGTGCACATGAACAATGACTACACCCAAAGACCATAGTAGCCTTCGCTGGCGCTTGAACTTGAGGAGTCCTGCATGTCCGTCCGTCGCACCAAAATCGTCGCTACCCTTGGCCCGGCCAGTAACTCGCCGGAAGTTCTCGAACAGCTGATTCTGGCTGGCCTGGACGTTGCCCGCCTGAACTTCTCCCACGGCACCCCCGACGAGCACAAGGCTCGTGCCAAGCTGGTGCGCGACCTGGCCGCCAAGCACGGCCGCTTCGTCGCCCTGCTGGGCGACCTGCAAGGCCCGAAGATCCGCATTGCCAAATTCGCCAACAAGCGCATCGAGCTGAAGATCGGCGACAAGTTCACCTTTTCCACCAGCCACCCATTGACCGAGGGTAACCAGCAAGTCGTCGGTATCGACTACCCGGACCTGGTCAAGGACTGCGGCGTGGGCGACGAGCTGCTGCTCGACGACGGCCGCGTGGTGATGCGCGTCGAGACCGCCACCGCCACCGAACTGAACTGCGTCGTGACCATTGGCGGCCCGCTGTCGGACCACAAGGGTATCAACCGTCGCGGCGGCGGCCTGACAGCTCCGGCCCTGACCGACAAAGACAAGGCCGATATCAAGCTGGCCGCGGAGATGGAAGTCGACTATCTGGCGGTGTCCTTCCCGCGCGACGCGGCGGACATGGAATACGCCCGTCAATTGCGCGACGAGGCCGGCGGTACCGCCTGGCTGGTGGCCAAGATCGAACGCGCCGAAGCCGTGGCCGACGATGAAACGCTCGATGGCCTGATCAAGGCATCCGACGCCGTGATGGTGGCCCGTGGCGACCTCGGCGTGGAAATCGGCGACGCCGAGCTGGTGGGCATCCAGAAGAAGATCATCCTGCACGCACGCCGCCACAACAAGGCAGTGATCGTCGCGACCCAGATGATGGAGTCGATGATCCAGAACCCGATGCCGACCCGCGCCGAAGTGTCCGACGTAGCCAACGCTGTGCTCGACTACACCGACGCCGTGATGCTCTCGGCTGAAAGCGCCGCCGGCCTCTACCCGCTCGAGGCGGTGCAGGCCATGGCACGTATCTGCATCGGCGCTGAAAAGCACCCGACCGGCAAGACCTCCAGCCACCGCATCGGCAAGACCTTCGAGCGCTGCGACGAGAGCATTGCCTTGGCGACCATGTACACCGCCAACCACTTCCCGGGCGTGAAGGCGATCATCGCCCTGACCGAAAGTGGCTACACGCCGCTGATCATGTCGCGCATCCGCTCGTCCGTGCCGATCTACGCGTTCTCCCCGCACCGCGAAACCCAGGCCCGTGCCGCCATGTTCCGTGGCGTCTACACCGTGCCGTTCGACCCGGCGGCCCTGCAACCGGGCGAAGTCAGCCAGGCTGCGGTGGATGAACTGGTCAAGCGTGGCGTGGTGCAGACCGGCGACTGGGTCATCCTGACCAAGGGCGACAGCTACCACACCATTGGCGGCACCAACGGGATGAAGATCCTGCACGTCGGCGACCCGATGGTTTGATCACCGGTCGCTGAAAACAAAAGCCCCGCCATGTGAATGGCGGGGCTTTTTGGTTCATGGCTTTTAGGATGTGGTGCCTTGGCTGACGCCTTCGCGAGCAGGCTCGCTCCCACAGAGGGCGGCGCAAATCCATTGTGGGAGCGAGCCTGCTCGCGAAGGCGGTCTATCAGCTGCCGCTGTCCTCGCGGGTCAAAAACACATCCGCCAGCAACTGATTACGCGGCAACCCCGCCAGGTACAGACGCTTGGCAAACGCCTCGACCCGGTCCGGATGACCGCAGACCAGGGCCTGGGTCTGGCGCGAAGCCAGGCGCAGTTGCGCGAGCGCCGCTGGCGCCTCGGCCGCGGTCAACAGCTCGACGCTCAGGTTGGGGTGTTTGGCCGCCAGGGCCTTCAGAGGTTTATCCAGGTAATGCCCGGCCTCATCATGGGCCACGTGAATCAGCCGAATCGTGCCTTGGTGCTGCTGGCGCAGGGCTTCGCGGAGGATGCCGAACAGCGGTGCCAGGCCGGTGCCAGCGGCCAGCAGCCAGAGCGGCCGATCGTGCCAGTCGGCGTCGTAATGCAGCGCGCCGCCGCGCAGTTCGCCGAGGCGGATCGGGTCGCCGATGTTCAGTTGTCGCGCCGCATCGACGAATTGGCCGGGCTCGCGACAATCGAGGTGAAACTCCAGGAACCGATCTTCTTCGGGCAGGCTCGCCAGGGAGTACGGCCGGGCCACGTCACCGGCCCATAACACCAGGTGTTGCCCGGCTCGATAACGCAGTGCTCGTTGCGGGCTGACGCGCAGGCGCAGCACGTCAGCCCCCAGCCAATCCACCGCGTCCACCGCGGCGGCCTGGCCGTCGCGCTGCGGATCAAAGGTGTGGATCTGCACGTCTTCGATTACCTGGCACTGGCAGGCCAGACGCCAACCGTCATCACGCTGCGCCGGGCTCAGGGCGTCGGGGCGGCTGTCACGCACATCGCCTTGCAGACATTGCACCAGGCAGGCATGGCAACTGCCGGCCCGACAGCTGTAGGGCACCGGCACGCCGCCGTGGTTGAGCGCGTCCAGCAGGTTAGCGCCCGCCGCCACCGTCCATTGCCGGTCGGCGACTTTCAGTTCAGGCATCGACGTTCTCCCAGGCGGCGGCACAACGGTTGCGACCGTCCCGCTTGGCACGGTACAAGGCCTGGTCGGCGCGCTGCAAGGCGCTGTCCAGGTCATCGCCGATTTCCAGCAGGGTCATCCCCACCGACAAGCTGAGGTTGCCCACCGGCAGATCGACCAATCGAACCTCGGTAAACGCCAGCCGCAATCGCTCGCAACAGGCCGTCAGGCGCGCGGGATCGCAAGCTGGGAGCAGCATCACAAACTCTTCGCCGCCGTAACGGGCCAGCACATCGCCTTCGCGCAGGCACGCCGTGGCGACAGCGGCGAACGCCTGCAATACCTGGTCGCCTGCGGCATGGCCATGCAGGTCGTTGATGCGCTTGAAATGGTCGAGGTCGATCAATGCCAGGCCATGGGCGACCCCGGGCCTGAGGGTATTGAGCTCGCGGCTGGCCAAGCGCAGGAAGTGCCGGCGGTTGAACAGGCCGGTCAGCTCATCGGTGGCCACCAGGTCTTCGAGCTGGCGCATCATGCCGCGCAGAGTGTCCTGGTGCGCTTGCAAGGCAAACCGGCGCTGGCGCATGCGTTGGCGCGAGGTCTGGACGTAGCGGGCGTACAACACCAGCCACACCAGCACGATGAACAGCACGCACACTTGCAGACCGGCCAGCGTCGGATCGGGCAACCGGAAGAAATAACCGTCCCAGAGCGTAATCCCGGTGAAGCTGAGGAAGACCAGCGTCGCGCAGCGCACGAAGGCTCGGCGGGACAGGTGGAACAGCCCGAACAGCAGGATCAGCACATAGAACACCAGGAACAAGCCCCGGGCCTGGTCCAGGTGCGCCATCATCCACGTCTGCCAGCCCAGGCCGATCCAGACCTGTATTTCCGTGAGGCTGGGGTCGGCGAATCGCAGGTTGCGGTCGGTGATGAACAGCGTGAACAAACCGGCCTGGCACAGCACGACCAACAGGCTGCCGACAATGACGCCACGCAATGTGTCGAGGTAATGACCACTGAAAAACGCCAGCCACAACAATACCAATGCCAGCGCATAAGTCGTGGCTGCCAGGGCAAAGCGTTTAAGCAAAAGACGTTGGATGGCGTTATGGGTCAATCGGTGACTCACCATGGGAAAGGAGACTGACAGAGGCGTCCTACGCTACAGGCCAGACGCCACTTTAGTGGCGTGTTCGGCAAATGACCATTCAATTCTGGCGCAGAAAAATGGCGTCAAAGCAATGGCCCAGATTGACGCATCTGCTGGCTCCGACCCGGTCCCCGTGGCGAGGGAGCTTGCTCCCGCTCGGCCGGGCTGGCGCTCCAGTGCGCAGCGACCGCAAAAATCCTGGGGCCGCTGCGCAGCCCAGCGG
>NZ_JBHFJB010000039.1:137421-139304 GCF_057334555.1 Pseudomonas sp. AGC41 | reverse complement strand
CTCGCCACGGGTTTTGTGATTCTGACCTTCAGGCCGCAGGTCGCCATCGCGAGCAAGCTCGCTCCCACAGGCTGCCTGCCTGCGATATACTGCCGCGCCTTTTTAGCGTCGCGCCAGCATGCCCGGCGTGCCTTATAGAGGTGCCGCCCGTCGACCGATGCACCCAAGCGGCCGGTACCTTATTGAATGTTCCCGTCTTTAGAGAGGAGCGCGACTCATGACCGTGATCAAGCAAGATGACCTGATACAGAGCGTCGCCGACGCTTTGCAGTTCATTTCCTATTACCACCCCGTGGATTTCATCCAGGCGATGCATGAGGCCTACCTGCGCGAAGAATCGCCGGCGGCCCGTGATTCCATGGCGCAGATCCTGATCAACTCGCGCATGTGCGCCACCGGCCATCGGCCGATCTGCCAGGACACCGGTATCGTGACCGTGTTCGTGCGGGTGGGCATGGACGTGCGTTGGGATGGCGCAACCATGGGCTTGGACGACATGATCAACGAGGGCGTGCGTCGCGCCTACAACCTGCCGGAAAACGTTCTGCGTGCATCGATCCTCGCCGACCCGGCAGGCGCGCGCAGGAACACCAAGGACAATACGCCGGCGGTCATCCACTACTCCATCGTCCCGGGCAACACCGTGGAAGTGGACGTGGCGGCCAAGGGCGGCGGCTCCGAGAACAAGTCGAAGATGGCCATGCTCAACCCGTCCGATTCCATCGTCGACTGGGTCCTCAAGACCGTTCCGACCATGGGCGCCGGCTGGTGCCCACCGGGCATGCTCGGCATCGGCATCGGCGGCACAGCCGAGAAAGCCGCGGTCATGGCCAAGGAAGTGTTGATGGAATCCATCGACATCCACGAGCTCAAGGCTCGCGGCCCGCAGAACCGTATCGAAGAGATGCGCCTGGAACTGTTCGAGAAGGTCAACCAACTGGGCATCGGCGCCCAGGGCCTGGGCGGCCTGACCACCGTGCTCGACGTGAAGATCATGGACTACCCGACCCACGCCGCCTCCCTGCCGGTGTGCATGATCCCCAACTGCGCCGCCACCCGTCACGCCCACTTCGTGCTCGACGGCAGCGGCCCGGCCTCGCTCGAAGCGCCACCGCTGGACGCCTACCCGGAAATCGTCTGGGAAGCCGGTCCGTCGGCGCGCCGCGTCAACCTTGACACCCTGACCCCGGAAGAAGTGCAGAGCTGGAAGCCGGGCGAAACCGTATTGCTCAACGGCAAGATGCTCACCGGTCGCGACGCGGCGCACAAGCGCATGGTCGAGATGCTGAACAAGGGCGAAGCCCTGCCGGTGGACCTCAAGGGCCGCTTCATCTACTACGTCGGCCCGGTCGACCCGGTCGGCGACGAAGTGGTTGGCCCGGCCGGCCCGACCACCGCCACGCGGATGGACAAGTTCACCCGCCAGATCCTCGAGCAGACCGGCCTGTTGGGCATGATCGGCAAATCCGAGCGCGGCCCGACCGCCATCGAAGCGATCAAGGACAACAAGGCGGTCTATCTGATGGCTGTTGGCGGTGCCGCCTATCTGGTGGCCCAGGCGATCAAGAAATCCAAGGTCCTGGCCTTCGCCGAACTGGGGATGGAAGCGATCTACGAGTTCGAGGTCAAGGACATGCCGGTGACCGTTGCGGTCGACAGCAAGGGCGAGTCGGTGCACATCACGGGTCCAGCGATCTGGCAGCAGAAGATCAGCGAAAGCCTGGCGGTCGAAGTGCAGTAACGCGCATTTTGCCGTTGTGAAAAGGCCGGTGGGCGACAAGCTCACCGGCCTTTTTTTGTGATATCCGCAATCAAAACCTGTGGGAGCGAGCCTGCTCGCGAAAGCGCTTTTCACTCAACATCAATGCAGAATGTTCCACCGC
>NZ_JBHFJB010000039.1:134090-137386 GCF_057334555.1 Pseudomonas sp. AGC41 | reverse complement strand
GGTCACCGCAGACCCAGTGTGGGAGCGAGCCTGCTCGCGATGGCGGAGGTGCAGGCCCAAGCCGTTCCAGCATGCTATCTTGCCCGCCCGACTTTCCACTGGTTTACGCCAGCATGCCGACTACCCGTACCTTGCGCCTGTCGCTGTACAGCCTGCTGATTCTAACTGGCGCTGCCATCGCCGCGACCCTCGCCGTGCGTCACGCCGAACGCGCGGCCCTGGAAGAGGACGCCAGCCGTGCCAGCCAGCAACTGGCGCTGTACGCCAACTCGCTTCATACCCTGATCGAACGCTACCGCGCCCTGCCCTCCGTGCTGGCGCTGGACCCACAACTGCGCGATGCCCTAAAGGGCCCGGTCAGTGCGGCGCAACAGGATGAACTGAATCGCAAGCTGGAAAAGATCAACGGCGCCGCGCAGTCCTCTACCCTGGAATTGCTGGACCATAGCGGCCTGGCCGTGGCGGCCAGTAACTGGCGGCTGCCGAGCAGCTATGTCGGCCACAACTATGGTTTTCGTCCCTATTTCATCCAGACCCGCACCCAAGGCACCGGGCGGTTTTATGCCGTGGGCGTGACCAGTGGCATTCCCGGCTATTTCCTATCCAGCGCGGTAACCGGCGACAACGGCGAGTTCCTCGGCGCCATGGTCGTGAAGCTGGAGTTTCCGGAGCTGGAACGCGAATGGCGCCAAGGCAGCGACACCTTGCTGGTCAGCGATGCGCGCGGCATCATTTTCATCGCCAACCGGCCGGGCTGGCGTTATCGCCACCTGCGGCCACTGGCCGACAGCGACCACGCCGAACTCAAGGCTACCCGTCAATACGACAAGCAACCGCTGCAGCCCCTGGCCTTCGATCCGCTGCGACGCTTCGACGACAACAGCCATCTGGCTCGGGTCGAAGCGCCCGATGGCGCGGCGGACTATCTCTGGGAATCCCTGCCGTTGACCGGTGAAGGCTGGACCTTGCATTTGTTGCGCAGGCCGCAGATCGCCTTCGAAGACCTGCGCAACGCCGGGCTCGCCGCCGCCGGATTGTGGCTGGCGCTGGTGTTCCTGTTGCTATTTCTCAATCAGCGCTGGCGCTTGGCAAGGCTGCGTCAACGCAGCCGCGAGGAACTCGAACGGCTGGTGGAGGAACGCACCCGTGAATTGCGCACTGCCCAGGATGGCCTGGTGCAGTCGGCCAAGCTCGCGGCCCTGGGGCAGATGTCGGCGGCACTGGCTCACGAGATCAATCAGCCACTGACGGCTCAGCGCATGCAGCTGGCGACCTTGCGCCTGTTGCTCGACCATGGTCGGGTCGAGGACGCCTACAAGGCGCTCAAACCGGTGGATGACATGCTCACGCGCATGGCCGCCCTCACCGGCCACCTGAAGACCTTCGCGCGCAAAAGCCCGAGCGGCCTGCGCGAGCGCCTGGACCTGGCAGCGGTGGTCGACCAGGCCCTGCAATTGCTGGAGACACGCCTGCGCGATGAACACGTCAGCACGGTGTTGCACCTGGCCCGCCCGGCCTGGGTTCGCGGCGACGCGATCCGCCTCGAACAGGTGCTGATCAACCTGCTGCGCAATGCTCTCGACGCGATGGTCGATCAACCGGTCAAGCGCCTGGAAATACACTTGCAGGCCGATGAGCAACTGTGGTGCCTGACGGTGAAAGACAGCGGTGGCGGAATCGCCGAAGAACACCTGGCCCAGGTGTTCGATCCCTTTTTCACCACCAAGGCCGTCGGCGATGGCCTGGGCCTGGGCCTGGCGGTGTCGTTCGCGATCATTCACGAATCGGGCGGGCGACTGACCGCGGGCAATCACGAAAACGGCGCGGTATTCTGCGTCACCTTGCCCATCGATCCGGAGGCGCCGTTGCATGCTTGATTCGGTCATAGTCGTCGATGACGAGAGCAGTATCCGCAGTGCCGTCGAGCAGTGGCTGAGCCTGTCTGGATTCCGCGTGCAATTGTTCAGCCGCGCCGAAGACTGCCTGATGCAGTTGCCGGAGAATTTTGCCGGGGTGATCCTGAGTGACGTGCGCATGCCTGGGCTAAGCGGCCTGGAACTGTTGGCCGAAGTACGCAAGCGCGACCCGGACCTGCCGGTGATCCTGTTGACCGGTCACGGCGATGTGCCGATGGCGGTGGAAGCGATGCGCGACGGCGCCTACGACTTCCTCGAAAAACCCTTCAGCCCCGAAGCCCTGCTGGGCGGCCTGCGTCGCGCCCTCGATAAACGTTTCCTGGTGCTGGAGAACCGCCGGTTGCACGAGCAGGCCGATGCCAGGGCCCGGCTGGACACCACGCTGCTGGGCGTCTCCCGGCCTTTGCAGAACCTGCGCCGCCAGGTGCTGGACCTGGCGACCCTGCCAGTCAACGTGTTGATTCGCGGCGAAACCGGCAGTGGCAAGGAACTGGTCGCCCGCTGCCTGCATGACTTCGGCCCGAGGGCGAGCAAGCCTTTCGTGGCGCTGAACTGCGCGGCCATTCCCGAGCCGCTGTTCGAGGCCGAGCTGTTCGGCCATGAAAGCGGCGCGTTCACCGGCGCCCAGGGCAAGCGCATCGGCAAGCTCGAATATGCCGATGGCGGCACGCTGTTCCTTGATGAAATCGAAAGCATGCCCCTGGCCCAACAGGCCAAGTTGCTGCGGGTACTGCAGGAAAAGAAACTCGAGCGCCTGGGCTCCAACCAGAGCATCCCGGTGGACCTGCGCATCATTGCCGCGACCAAACCGGACCTGTTGGACGAAGCCCGTGCCGGGCGATTTCGCGAAGACCTGGCCTATCGGCTGAATATCGCCGAACTGCGCCTGCCGCCGCTGCGGGAACGACGCGAAGACATCCCCTTGCTGTTCGAGCATTTCGCCCACGGCGCCGCCGAACGCCTGGGCCGCCCGGCAACGCCGCTGAGCGGCCCGCAACTGAGCCATTTGCTCAGCCATGACTGGCCGGGCAACGTCCGCGAACTGGCCAACGTCGCCGAACGCCAGGTGCTGGGCCTGGAGCAGCTGCCCGCCGAGGATACGGCGCCCGGCCAATCCCTGGCGGCCCGGCAGGAAGCCTTCGAAGCGCAATGCCTGCGCGCCGCCCTCACGCGACACAAGGGCGACGTGAAAGCCGTGCTCGAAGAACTGCAACTGCCGCGCCGTACCTTCAATGAAAAGATGCAGCGGCATGGGTTGAGTCGGGAGATGTTTTTGCAGGAGCGCTGATTTTTTGCGCTGCCTGCTCTGCGCTCTTCGCGAGCAGGCTCGCTCCCACAGGGACCTGCGAATACTGACCCCAGGTGGGAGCGAGCCTGCTC
>NZ_JBHFJB010000039.1:118318-134057 GCF_057334555.1 Pseudomonas sp. AGC41 | reverse complement strand
GCCGCCCGATACATCACAGAATAAGCGGATTCCCGCCCACCCCCGCGGACACAATAAGCGGAATTCCGCTCACCCCGTCGCCGTCAACCCGTCTAAACCGGCCCTCCGCCACCTGGCACAGCTCCTGCTATAGCCCTGGCAGGCTGCGTTCACACGCGCTCCACAAAAACAATTAAACGAAGGATCCTTCAATGGATAACTCCAACGCCCTGCCCATTGGGTCGGCCGCCGTGCCCGCCCGTGAAAGAACCACCGCCAGCCGGATCAAATCGATCTTCAGCGGCTCGGTCGGCAACATGGTCGAGTGGTACGACTGGTACGTCTATGCCGCTTTCTCGTTGTACTTCGCCAAAGCCTTCTTCCCCAAGGGCGACACCACCGCCCAACTGCTCAACACTGCCGCGATCTTCGCCGTCGGCTTCCTGATGCGCCCGATCGGTGGCTGGCTGATGGGCCTGTACGCCGACCGCGCCGGCCGTAAACGCGCGTTGATGGCCTCGGTGTACCTGATGTGCTTCGGCTCGCTGATCATCGCCCTGAGCCCGAGCTACGAAACCATCGGCGTCGGCGCGCCGATCCTGCTGGTCTTCGCCCGCTTGCTCCAAGGCTTGTCGGTGGGTGGCGAATACGGCACGTCGGCCACCTACCTGAGCGAGATGGCGACCAAGGAACGACGTGGTTTCTTCTCCAGCTTCCAGTACGTGACCCTGATCTCCGGCCAGCTCATCGCCCTCGGCGTGCTGATCGTGCTGCAGCAAGTCCTCACCACCGAGCAGCTGTACGCCTGGGGCTGGCGCATCCCGTTCGCCATCGGCGCGCTGTGCGCGGTCGTGGCGCTGTACCTGCGTCGCGGCATGGAAGAAACCGAGTCGTTCACCAAGAAGGAAAAAGCCAAGGAAAGCGCGATGCGCACCTTGATGCGTCACCCCAAGGAACTGCTGACCGTGGTCGGCCTGACCATGGGCGGCACGCTGGCGTTCTACACCTACACCACCTACATGCAGAAGTACCTGGTGAACACCGTCGGCATGAGCATCTCCGACTCCACCACCATTTCCGCCGCCACGCTGTTCCTGTTCATGTGCTTGCAACCGCTCATTGGTGGGCTGTCGGACAAGATCGGTCGCCGGCCGATCCTGATTGCCTTCGGCATCCTCGGGACGTTGTTCACGGTGCCGATCCTCACCACCCTGCACACCATCCAGACCTGGTGGGGCGCGTTCTTCCTGATCATGGCAGCGCTGATCATCGTCAGCGGCTACACCTCGATCAACGCGGTGGTAAAAGCCGAGCTGTTCCCCACCGAGATCCGCGCCCTCGGCGTCGGCTTGCCCTACGCCCTGACCGTATCGATCTTCGGCGGCACCGCCGAGTACATCGCGCTGTGGTTCAAGAGCATCGGCATGGAAACCGGCTACTACTGGTACGTGACAGGCTGCATCGCGGTATCGCTGCTGGTCTACATCACCATGAAAGACACCCGCAAGCATTCGCGGATCGTGACGGACTGATGTCCAAACCGTAGCAACAGAAGGGGCTGACCTTGCCAGGTTCGCCCCTTTTTGATTGGACTGATCCCGTTCCCACAGATTTTTGTGGTGCTGACAAAACGGGCTGATCGCTGCACTATCCTCGGATTCCCTTTCAAGCACCGGACGTTCACATCTCCATGCCCGATGACATCCACTTCTACGAACCCGCCAACGGTCACGGCCTGCCCCACGATCCGTTCAACGCGATCGTCGGTCCACGGCCGATTGGCTGGATTTCTTCTCAGGACGGCGAAGGCCGCCTGAACCTGGCGCCCTACAGTTTCTTCAACGCGTTCAACTACGTTCCGCCGATCATCGGTTTCTCAAGTGTCGGGCGCAAAGACAGCCTGAACAACATCGAGCAGACCGGGGAGTTCGCCTGGAACCTCGCCACCCGCCCGCTGGCCGAGCAGATGAACCAGAGCTGCGCGATGGTCGCGCCAGAGATCAACGAGTTCGAACTGGCCGGTCTGACGCCCGCCCCGTCGCGGGTGATTCAGGTGCCACGCGTGGCCGAGAGCCCGGTGTCCTTCGAATGCAAGGTCACCCAGATCATTCAGCTGCAACGTGCCGACAAGGCGCTTGTACCGAGCTGGCTGATCCTCGGCGAAGTGGTCGCCGTGCATATCGCCAGATGGCTATTGAAGGATGGGGTATACGACACCGCCGCCGCCGAGCCGATTTTGCGTGGCGGCGGGCCGGCGGACTATTTCCAGCTGGGGCCAGAGGCGTTGTTCAGGATGCATCGCCCGAAGTAAGACCAGCGCGGTCCCCCGTGGCGAGGGAGCTTGCTCCCGCTGGATGCGTCAGCATCCCTACGGTGTCCTCGCCACAAGAGCAATACTCGGAAATGCCGACTTACCAGATCAGGCCGCCTTCGCCATCGACACCCTGCAGGTGAGTCAACTGCTGGGCAGCCGCTTCATCGGCTTTGAAAGCGGTCTCGAACGTCTGCTCTTCGAGCACTTTGTTGAAGCGCGGCTTGTCGGGACTGCCGATGGCCTTGGTGGCAATGGCTGCGTAGTAGCCGCCACCCTCCTTGGGAACGACAGCGGAAACAGCTTCAAAAGTTTCAAAGGCTTTGCGTGCCATAGTGCCCATCCTGGCGATTGGAAATGACCGTCATTAAACCTTCAACCGGCCAGTTTGTGTACCTTCGCCATGCACCCTTCGGTCGCCTTGGCAGCAGACACTTCGCGAAAGGTATGGAAATCCAGGCTGCTCACCACCAGGTCCTGCACCAACTCGGCGAAGATCGCCATCGCCGGGGAATTGAAGTAGGCCTCCATCGCCTGCTGGTGGGTCCACAACCCGGACACCAGCCACAAGTCGGCATCGCATTGCGATTGCTGCAAGGCGAAGTGCAGGCAACCGGGAGCTTGCCGCGACGGGGTGATCAAGGTACTCAGGCGCGCACCCAATTGCTGGCTGCAGCCGGCTCGTGCCCGCACGAAAGCCATGTGACTGACGGGGATCTGTGTAGTCATGTTCAACCCTCCCAGGTGATCCGTTGTGCAGCCGGGGACGGGCTGCGACAGGATCAAAGGTTAAGCGCCGCGACGCCAGCTTCGTTAGTCGATTCCTGCCGACCCATTGCACGATCCTGCCCGCAGATGTCGCCGACCTGGCTTGGAACCGACACAAACAGCGCAACTTGAAACAAAAGGTTTCAAGCAAGTTTCGAGCAGGTTGCACCGTCCCGATCCGACATGCCGTGCAGGATCAGGCAAGCTTTCAACAGGATGTTGCTACCGCTGCGCCTTGCACAAATTTAAGCTGCGTCCATCGCATCCCTATCATCCGAGGATTTCGGCATGTCGCCACTCGATCACGCCCACGTCCCGCTGGACACTTACCTGGAACAACAGCGCGCCGAGCTGGCATCGATCATCGAGCGCAATACCACCGAAGACGGCAGCTACGCCACGGCCATCGGCTCGCTGCACCTGTCGCGCCACAGCCAGCCGCATAAATTTGCCCCGGTGCTGGCCCAACCGGCGCTGTGCATCATGGCCCAGGGCAGCAAGCAGGTGCGCCTGGCAGACGAACTGTTCAACTACGATCCGTTGCACTACCTGGTGGTCTCGGTCTCGATGCCATTGAGCGGGTGCATCGCCGACGTCTCGCCCGAACAACCGATCCTGGCGCTGCGCCTGGACATCGACCCGGCGGAAATCACCGCGTTGATCGCCGACGCCGGCCCCCTGGGCGTACCGACCCGCCCCGCCGGTCGCGGCCTGTATGTCGAACGCCTGGACACGCCGATGCTCGATGCCGTGCTGCGCCTGGCACGGTTGCTGGACAGCCCGAAAGACATCGCCATGCTCGCGCCACTGGTGCGCCGGGAAATCCTTTATCGCCTGCTGCGTAGCCCGCAAGGCTACCGGCTGTATGAAATCGCCATTGCCAATAGCCAGAGCCATCGCATCAGCCAGGCGATCAAATGGCTCAACGGCCATTTCGAACAGCCGCTGCGCATCGACGACCTGGCCCGGGAAGTCAACCTCAGCGTCTCGACGCTGCACCATCGTTTCAAGGCCATGACCGCCATGAGCCCGTTGCAGTACCAGAAGCAACTGCGCCTGCAGGAAGCCCGCCGGCTGATGCTGGCCGAAGGGCTGGAAGCCTCGGCGGCAGGGTATCGGGTGGGTTATGAAAGCCCTTCGCAGTTCAGCCGTGAGTACAGTCGCTTGTTTGGCGCCCCGCCGCTGAGGGATCTGGCGCGGTTGCGGATGACTGTTTGATCTGAGATTTGTGTAGTTCCTACCGGCCTCTTCGCGAGCAGGCTCGCTCCCACAGGGGATCCCTGGTGTACGCATGTAGGGCGTTCACCACAAATCATCTGTGGGAGCGAGCCTGCTCGCGAAGAGGCCAGGAGATGTACCTCACCCCTTGAATTCAGGCTCCCAACACCCGACACGCCTGCGCAGGCACCGTCACCGACACTGCATGCCCGATGCCCAGCTCCATGCCCTGGCACGGCGTGCTCAGCGCCGTGAACGAGACGCCGGAACATTCCACCGTGGTCTCGATGGTCGCCCCGATGTCTCGCACGAACAACACCTTGCCCAGCAACCGGTTACCCGCCGAGGCCTGGGGCGATGACAGCTGCACGTCTTCGGGACGCACCAGCAACTTGATTCTTTCCCCAGGGTTGACGCCAAGGCTGGCCGGTACTTCGAGCGTGTCCCCACCCGGCAGCCCGACCCGCCCGTTGCCCAGGGAAGTCGCCGGGAATATGTTGCCGGAACCAATGAAATCGGCGACGAATTCATTGGCCGGGTGCCGGTAGATCTCGATCGGCGTGCCGACCTGCTGCACGCGATGTTCACCCAACACCACGACGATGTCGGCCATGGTCATGGCTTCGCGCTGGTCATGGGTCACCAGGATGGTGGTGATGTTCAGGCGCTGTTGCAGTTGGCGGATTTCCACTTGCATCGACTCGCGCAACTTGGCATCCAGGGCCGACAGCGGTTCGTCCAGCAACAGGATTTTCGGGCGGGCGGCGATGGCCCGGGCAATCGCCACGCGCTGGCGCTGGCCGCCGGAGAGTTTCGCCACCGGCCGGTCGATCATCGCCTGGAGTTGGATCAGCTCCAGCAGCTCCACCACCCGCGCCTGTTGCTCGGCCTTGCCCACGCCCCGCAGCTTAAGCGGGTAGGCAATGTTCTCACCGACGGTCATGTGCGGGAACAGCGCCAGCGACTGGAACACCATGCCGAAGTTGCGCAGGTGTGCCGGGGTGTGGCCGATGTCTTCGCCATCCAGGCGGATTTCTCCGCCGCTGAGGCTTTCCAGACCGGCGATCATGCGCAGCAGGGTGGTCTTGCCGCAGCCTGACGGCCCGAGGAAACACACCAGCTTGCCCTCGGGCAGATGCAGGTTCACGTCCCTGACCGCGCAGGCCGAGCCGTAGTGTTTCTCGACGTTTTCCAGTATCAGTCCAGTCATGTCTTCACCTCGAAATCAAAAGGAAACGCCGCCCTCGCCCACCAGTTTCTCCAACGCCCAGATCAGCACGAAGTCGATCAGCACGATGAGCACGGCAAACGAAAAAACGGTGGGGTCCAGCGACGACACGGTGCGGCTGTACATCCAGATCGGCACGGTCATGACATCGATGGTGTAGAGGAAATAGGTCACGGTGAATTCGTTGAACGAGACGATGAACGCCAGCAGCATCCCGGCGAGAATCCCCGACTTCATCAACGGCACCACCACGTCGAAGATCGCCCGTCGCGGTGTTGCCCCGAGCATACGGGCGGCCTCTTCGACTTCGCTGCCGATGCCGAGCATGGCGGCGGTGCAGTTCTTCACCACGAACGGCAGGGCGAGGATCACGTGGGCAATCACCAGCCGCGAGGTGGTCATCTGGAACGGCAGGCTGTCGAACACCAGCAGCAATGCCAAGCCGAGCACCACCATGGGAAACACCAGCGGCAGCGACATCAGCTGCAGCGCCACGGCCTTGCCACGGAACTCGCAACGGGTCAGGGCATAGGCCGCCGGCACGGCGATCAGCGTGGCGAAGATCATCGTCAGGCAGGCCACCAACAGGCTGGTGCCCATGGCCTGGCCCAGGCTCAGCACATCGCTGGCGTCCGGCGAAACGAAGGTGTGCCAGGCCGCCCGGTACCATTGCAGGCTGTAGCTGCTCGGTGGAAAGTCCAGGTTCGCCGCCCCGCTGAAGGACATGACGATCATGGTCAGAATCGGCAGCACCGCCAGCAGGAGGATGAAACCTGAGAGCAACCCCGGCACGCGTCCGGTTTCACCGGGCAACAACCCTTGGCGTTTTTTACTCATTAAGCTCATTGCGAAGCCTCCAGCATCCGCCGACGACGGCCAGTGAAATACTCGGAAAGGGTCATGATCAGCAGCGTTGTGACAATCAGCACCACACCGGCGGCGGACGCGGCGGGCCAGTTCATCAGCGGAGCAATCTGATCGTGGACCATCACCGCCAACATCGGCACCCGTCGACCACCCAACAACAGCGGCACGACAAAGCTGCTGGCGTTGTAGGCAAACACCAATGTCGCGCCGGTGATGATCCCCGGCAGGCTCATCGGCAGCACCACTTGGCGGAATACCTGGAAACGGCTGGCGCCGAGGGTGGCGGCGGCCTCTTCATAACTGCGGGCCACACCGCGCATCGCACTGGCGATGGGCAAAACGGCCAGCGGAAATGCGGTCTGGACCAGGCCCATCAGCACGCCGTTCTGGTTGTAAAGCAGCATGAGCGGACGCCTGATCAGGCCCAGGCCCATCAATGCCTGATTGAGCATCCCGGCAGGACCGAGGATTACCAGCCAGCCATAGCTTTGCAGCAACAGGTTGACCAGCAACGGCAACAGCACCGCCGCCAGGAACACTCGTCGCAACAACGGCGAGGCCAGGCGCGACATGGTGTAGGCCACGGGAATCGCCAGCAGCACGGCGATCACCGCGCTGATCAGCGCCAGGCGCAAGGTCAGCAGCAGGGACTTGAGGTAATAAGGCTCCAGCAACTGCCCATAGCTGGCGAGGCTGAAGCCGCTCCATTCCGCGCCCTTGGTGCCAACGCTCATGCGCAGCACCAACAGGCTGGCGGCGACCAGCACGCCGAGAAACAGCATCGACGGCGCAAGAAAAAACCACCCGCGCGCAGTCGGCGAAAGGCTGCGCCGAGAACGCGCCGGCACAGCGCTTGGCGAATGGATCAACGGTTGGTGTTCCATGGCAAGGTCTCGTCAGTGGAAAACGACAGAACAAACAATCTTCAGATACGCCAATTCCCTGTGGGAGCGAGCTTGCTCGCGAAGGCGGCATCGCAGCCAACCTCCCCATCAACTGACCCACCGCTTTCGCGAGCAAGCCAGCTCCACAGGGGGAACTCAGGAAGAGACGATTTCCGTGTACCGGCGGATCCACTGGTCATGCACCGTCGCGAGGAAGGCATTGTCGTGCATGATCGCCTTGTCGGCGATTTGCTCGGGCGTGAGGATGTACGGGCTCTTGCGCGCTTCGGCGGAGATGATGGCCTTGGCGTTGACCGGGCCGTTGAAGATATCCTCGGCCATCTTGCCCTGCACCAGCGGGTCGAGGGAGTGGTCGATGAAGGCGTAGGCCAGGTCGGTATCGCCTGGGCGATTTTTCGGCATGACCGAGAGCATCAGGTCGGTGTAGAAACCTTCCTTCATACCGAACGTCGCGCCAAGGCCATAGGCCGGGTCGCGGATCTGCCTGGGGAAGAACGCCGGCGCGTACAACCCGCCCATGTCCAGGGAACCGGTGCGGAACAGTTCGGCGATCTGATTGGGGTTTTCCCCCAGGGTCATCACACGATCCTTGAGCTCGGCGAGCTTCTTGAACCCAGGCTCGATGTTGTGTTCGTCACCGCCGGCCAGTTTCGCGGCGATGATGATCAGGTCCATGGCCTCGGTCCAGTTCGGCGGCGGCAGGAAGATATTCGGCGCCAACTCTGCATCCCAGAGCGCGGCGTAGCTGTCCGGCGCCTGTTTCAAGGTGCGAGTGCTGTAGACCAGGCTGTTGCACCACAACAGATAACCGATGCCATGCCCGCCCGCGCCCGTGCGGTATTGCGCCGGCACATCGACCAGGTTGGGAATGCGATTGAGGTCAGGTTTTTCCAGCAATCCGGCGGCGGCCAGGCCCTCGGCGCCGACGCCCGCGAGCGTGATGATGTCGTACTGCGGGCGGTCGCCACCGGCCTTGAGCTTGGCGACCATTTCCGACGTGCTGCCGGTTCGATCAGCGATGACCTTGGCCCCGGTCTTGGCCTCGAACGTCGCGGCGATATTGCGCAGTGCGGCCAACCCGGTGTCATCGGACCAGGTCAACAGGCGCAGGGTCTTGCCGACAAACCGCGTGTCGCTGGCGCGGGCGCTGATGAAAGGCACGCTCATGGCGGCCGCTGCGACCGACACCACACTCGCGGTCTTGATGAATTGACGTCTATTCAGATCATGCTCGCCCATGGAGGACTCCCTTTGTTCTTCTAAGTATGAGGTGGGTAAAACCTGTTGCGCCCGCACCGTCCGACGACGGCCAAAGCCCCATACTGCAAGGGCTTCGCCGCTGTCTGCGGCCATCCTGAGGTTGTGCAAAATCCCTGACTATCGAAAAAAACTCATTGAAGCCATGTCCGTGGCGCATGCCTTTTTTCGACGCATGCGTGACCGAATAACGGGCCTTCAGACGGCCCGGATCACGTGCTTGATTTCCTGGAACGCCGCCAGCCCCCAAGGCCCCAATTCACGGCCCAGGCTGCTCTGCTTGTAGCCGCCCCAAGCGGCCTGGGGGAAAATCACTTGCGGTGCGTTGATCCACACCAGCCCCGCCTGCAAGGTGTTGGCGACCTTCCCGGCGGCCTCGGCATCGCGGCTGACCACGCTGGCGACCAGGCCGAAACGACTGTCGTTGGCCAGGGCAATCGCCTCCGTTTGGGAGCAGAAACTGCGTACACACAGCACCGGCCCAAAAATCTCTTCACACCACAACGCACTGTCCAGGGGCACGTTGGTGAAGATGGTCGGCTGTAAAAAAAAGCCGCGCGATAGATTCGCAGGTCGCTGGCCACCGCACACCAGCGTCGCCCCGGCGCTCAAGCCGCGGTCGATGTGTCCCAGCACCCGCTGGTATTGCGCCTGGTTGACCAGCGCGCCCATTTCCACGTCCGGGTCAAACGGATCGGCCACACGAATCGCCTCGGCGCGCGCCTTGAGCCGTTGCAGGAATTCATCGGCGAGCTCATCCGCCACCAATACCCGAGTGGTGGCCGAACACATCTGCCCGGCATTGAAGAAACCGCCGCCGCAGGCCAGCTCCACCGCCAGGTCCAAGTCCGCGTCGGCCAGTACCAGCAAGGACGATTTGCCGCCCAGTTCCAGGCTCACGCCCTTCACCGTTTCCGCCGCCCGTTGCATCACTTGCACGCCCACCGCGTTGCTGCCGGTGAAGGAAATCTTCGCCACCCGCGGGTCCGACGCCAGCGGCGCACCAACGGCCAGGCCCGTGCCACAGACCAGGTTGAACACTCCATCGGGCAAGCCGCATCCGGCGATGATCGAGGCCAGTTCCAGCTCCGGCAACGGCGTGACTTCCGAAGGCTTGAGCACCACACAGCAGCCGGCGGCCAGGGCCGGGGCGAGTTTCCAGGCGGTGGTGACCATCGGGAAATTCCACGGCACGATCAAGCCGACCACCCCGCAAGGTTCGCGGCGGATGCGTGCGCTGAAATCATCGCTGGGCAACGCCAATGGGCTGTCCTGGCGGACGTCCAGTTCTTCGGCCAACCCGGCGTAATACTCGAAGGTCGCGACCACATCGTCGACATCGATGGCTGCTTCGAACAGCGGCTTGCCGTTGTTGCTCGATTGCAAATGCATCAGCCGCTCACGAGCATCCCGCACGCCAGCAGCGATACGGCGCAGCAGCGCGCCACGCTCGGCACCCGAGGTGCTTGACCATGGGCCTAACGCCTGGGTAGCGGCCGCCAAGGCTTGATCGACGGCATGCTCGTTGCCGCCATACACCGTGGTCAGCAGTGCCTCGGTCGCCGGGTTGATCACTCGCAACGGTTGATCGCCCGCCAACCATTCCCCGTTGATGTACAGCCCGTCTTGCGTCGTAGGGAAATTCATTTCGCCACCTGCGCCATCCAGTTCGCCTGATCAATTTCGATCAGCGTCGGACCCTGCCGATCGCAAGCAGCGCGTAATGCAGCGTGCAGTTGCGCGCCGCCGTCGACGGCTTCGGCAGCGCAGCCCAAGGCCTTGGCGACACCGATGAAATCCGGCGTGTAGATGTCCACGCCCACCGGCTCGATGGCGCGGTTGACCATGTATTTCTTGATCTCCTCGTAGCCTTGGTTATTCCACAGCAGCACGATCACCGGGGTGCGCGCTTCCACCGCGCTGGCCAGTTCCGGCAGGGTGAACTGCAAGCCGCCGTCGCCAATCAGGCACACCACAGGCGGGCGACCATGACCGTTGTCGACACCGCCAAGCCAGGCACCGATCGCCGCCGGCAACGCATAGCCGAGGGTGCCGTACCCCGTGGACGAGTTGAACCAGCGGCGCGGGCGTTCAGGATTGAAGGTGAGGTTGCCGGTGTAGACCGGCTGGGTGGAATCGCCGACGAAAACCGCTTCGGGCAATGCCTGCAGAATCGTCTCGAGGAACAGCGTCTGGGCGCGGGTCGGGACGTCCCATTGCTGATCGAGTTCAACCCGCAGCCGTTCGACACGAACCGCGCCCCAATTGCCGTCGCCCGCGCCGTGCACGCGACGGCTCAATGCCTCGAGCAATGCCTGGGCGGCACTGCGGGCGTCGGCCACCAGCGCCAGTTTTGGCGGGTAGTTGCGCACGGTCTGGTCGGGGTCGATGTCGATGCGCAACAACGCGCCGGGAATCTCGAAGCCACCCGCGAAAGTGACATCGTAATCGGTCTCGGCCAGTTCGGTGCCGATCGCCAGCACCACGTCGGCTTCGGCCACTAGCGCACGGGTGGCGACCAGGCTTTGGGTCGAGCCGATCAGCAACGGATGGCGAGACGACAGCAGGCCCTTGGCATTGATGGTCAACGCCACGGGAGCGCCGAGACGTTCGGCCAGTTCGGTCAGTTCGCCCCCGGCGTCGAGCGCCCCGCCTCCGGCAAGAATCAACGGCCGCCGGGCCGTCGCCAGCAGGGCAGCCATTTGCTCGACGGCACTGGGCGCGGCTCCGGCACGGCTGATATTCACCGGCGTGCTGCCAAGCAAGTCATCGGCCTCCTCCACGAGCACATCCAACGGTATCTCGATGTGCACCGGTCGCGGCCGCCCGGCCTGGAACAAGGCAAAGGCCCGGGCCAGCACGGCCGGCAATTCGGCAGCCGACATCAGCGTATGGGAAAACGCCGCCACACCGCCCACCAGCGCGCCCTGGTTCGGCAGCTCATGGAGTTTGCCGCGCCCGCCGCCCAGTTGACTGCGCGACTGCACGCTGGAGATCACCAGCATCGGGATCGAATCCGCATAGGCCTGGCCCATGGCGGTGGTGATGTTAGTGATGCCCGGGCCGGTGATGATGAAGCACACGCCCGGCTTGCCGCTGACCCGGGCGTACCCGTCGGCCATGAAACCGGCGCCCTGCTCATGGCGCGGCGTCACATGGTGGATGCTCGAGCGAGCCAGCCCGCGGTACAACTCGACGGTATGCACGCCGGGAATGCCGAACACCCGCTCCACGCCATAGCCTTCGAGTAACTTGACCAATACTTCGCCGCACGTCGCCATTGCCATTGCCTTTTTTCTTGTCTTCAAAAGAGCCCCGCACGTCACTGGCGGGCCCCTTTTGTTCTGAGGGAGTGGCGTTATTGGAACGGCCAGGCTGTAGCGGCAACAATGGATAAAAAGTCATACTAGCCATGTCCTCAGGTCATGGCTTGGATCCCAAATGAAACGACTCCCTCCGCTGCCGACGCTGCACACGTTTCTGATCACGGCCCAGTGCTGCAACTTCACTCGGGCCGCCGAACAGTTGCACATCACCCAAGGTGCGGTGAGCCGGCAGATCGCCGGGCTGGAAGATCATTTGGGGTATGCGCTGTTCCAGCGCCAGGCGCGCGGCTTGAGCCTGACCGCCGAGGGCCAGGCGTGGCTGCCTAGGGTGCAGCAAGTGTTCAGCCTGATCGGCGAAGCGGTCGAGCAGATCGGCGAGAAGCGCCAGACCCTCCAGCTCAAGGCCCCGACCTGTGTCATGCGCTGGCTGTTGCCGCGCCTGTTGCAATGGCAGAGGGAGCGTCCGGACGTGCCGGTGGAACTGACCACCACGGTCCGGCACGGCGTGGATTTTCAGCGTGAGGCATTCGACGCTGCGGTGATCTACGGCCCGCCGCCCGACGCCTCGCTAAACTGCCTGAACTTGTTCGACGAACAGCTGACACCGGTGTGCTCGCGTCCTTTACTGGAAGGTCCGGTTCCGTTGGACTCACCCATCGATCTGCAACAGCATCTGCTCCTGCACCCCACCGCCGACGAGCGCGACTGGAACGCCTGGCTCGCCGAGGCCGGCGTCCATCTGAAAAACCTCAGCAAGGGCCAGCATTTCGAAACCCTGGACCTGGCCATGTCGATGGCGTCCCAAGGCACGGGCGTGGCGATTGGCGACTGGTCGCTGATTGGCGACGACCTCAGCGCTGGCAGGCTGGTCGCGCCGTTCGAATTGAAGGTCAGGACCGGGCTCGGTTATCACCTGGTGTACCCGCGCAAAGCCCAGGTGTCTGGCCAGTTACAGGAACTGATGGAATGGCTGGTGGAGCAGGCTCACCGACGCTAGCCTTGAGGATCAAAGCAGATTCGGCGCCTGCGCCGGCTCGACCTGCGCCCAGTGCGAGGTGTCTTCGCGGTGCTGCTGCAAATAGGGCAACACCGCGCCCAACAGCGGTTCCTTGAAAGCCTCCTGGAAGCGATGGGCCAGGCCGGGGATCAGCTTCAACTGGCTGCCGCGGATGTGCGCCGCCAGATGCACACCATGCATCACCGGCAGCAACGGGTCGGCGGTGCCATGGACCACCAGGGTCGGCACCTGCAATTGATTGAGCAGCGCCACCCGGCTCGGCTCGGCCAGGATTGCCATGATCTGGCGCTTCACACCTTCGGGGTTGAAGGCTCGGTCGTAAGCCACGGCGGCTTGATGCAGCAAGGCCTGCCGGTCATCGACCACCATCGGGCTGCCCAGCGCGGCAAGCAGGTCGGCCTGTTGCTCAAGCGCCACTTCACGATTCGGCGCGCTGCGCCGTGACAGCAGCTGCACCAGCGTCTCACTGGGCGCCGGCAAGCCGGCAGCGCCGGAACTGGTCATGATCAGGGTCAGGCTCTCGACCCGCTGCGGCGCCATCGCCGCCATGTGCTGGGCGATCATCCCGCCCATGCTCACGCCCAGCACATGGAAGTTTTGTACCTGCAGGGCATCCATCAAGCCCAAACCATCGGCGGCCATGTCGGTCAAGGTATAAGGCGCGGCCACCGGCAAGCCAAGCTTGTAGCGCAAGGCTTCGAAGGTCAGGTTGGCAGTGCCGGGGGCCTGGCGCCAAGCGGACAGGCCCACGTCCCGGTTGTCGTAGCGAATCACCCGAAAACCCTGTTCGCACAGCGCCACCACCACTTCGTCCGGCCAATGGATCAACTGACCGCCCAGTCCCATCACCAGCAGCAGCGCCGGATCCGAAGCACGGCCGATGCTCTGGTACGCCAGGCTTACCTGGTCCAGGTCGACCCGTTGGGTCGCGACATTGACATCACAACGAGAAGCCGCCAACGACGGCAGGCCGCACAACAACGCGGCCAGAAAAATGAATACACGCATGAACAAACACCAGAACGCAGAACCCCAATGGAGCGCAAGTCTGATGAAGTTTGTTCAAGCGCGCTGCCACACTTGCGTGACAGTTTGATGAAGATTGCCGAGTGGTTGTCTGAAGCCTTGATCCCCCGTGGCGAGGGTACTGATCCAAAGGTTCTCGCCGAAGCGTTCCCGGGCCGGTCGCAATTGCGCCAGCGCCTGCTCGAGTTCGCAACGCCAGACGTTGCGCCCGTTGACCAGGCCCACCGAGAGGATCTTGTAGGTCGGCAGGCGATCGAGCACCTGGCCGAGTTGTTCCGGCGCATGCACGGCGTCGACGTGCAGACCGTCCACCGGCAGGCCCGCCGCCAGGCCGAGGTTGTCTTGCAGGCCACTGAAACGGGTCGCCAGCAGTTTTTTCAGCGGTGAATACTGAAGGATGTGATAGGCCCGCTCGAAGGCGCTTCGCCAGGCCAGCGGCAGGTCGAGGGTGAGAATCGGCTCATCGATCTGCACCCACTCCACGCCCTGGGCCTGGAGGCGATTGAGGATTTCGCCGTAAACCGGCAACAGGCTTTCCAGCCGGTCGAGCGTGTCGAAATCGCCGTCCTTGGCCTTGCCCAACCACAGGTACGTCAGTGGGCCGATGATCGCCGGCTTGACCCGATGCCCCAGCGCGTGGGCTTCGTCGATCTCGTCGAACAGCTGCTCCCAGCTCAGGGCGAAAGCCTGCTCAGCGGTAAATTCCGGGACGCGGTTGTGGGCTTGCTGCACGGGGAAGCGATCAGCGCCGATGCGCAGAAAACCAAAGGTTTGGGCCAGGGCCATAATGAGCATCCTTGTGTAAAAGATGGCGCCATTGTCGACAGTCAGGCCCACATGAGACAAACTCAATCTTTTCGTATTGATCACAAGTTTTACTCATGGAGCAACCTCAGTGCTTGAACTCCGCCACCTCAAGACGCTGCACGCCCTGCGCGAAGCCGACAGCCTGGTGGAGGCCGCCGAGCGCCTGCACCTGACCCAGTCCGCGCTGTCCCACCAGTTCAAGGAACTCGAGGAGCGTCTGGGCATGCAGCTGTTCGTGCGCAAGACCAAGCCGGTCCGGTTCACCAGCGCCGGCCTGCGCCTGTTGCAACTGGCGGACGCCACCCTGCCATTGCTGCGCAGCGCCGAGCGGGACATCGCGCGGCTGGCCGGCGGCACCGCCGGGCGTTTGCACATGGCCATCGAATGCCATAGTTGCTTCCAATGGCTGATGCCGACCATCGACCAGTTCCGCGATGCCTGGCCGGAAGTCGAGCTGGACCTGGCCTCGGGCTTCGCCTTCGCCCCGCTGCCGGCCCTGGCTCGGGGCGACCTGGACCTGGTGGTCACTTCCGACCCGCTGGAGCTGGCGGGCATCACCTACGTGCCGCTGTTCACCTACGAGGCGATGCTCGCGGTGGCGAACCAGCATCGACTGGCGGGCAAACCGTACATCGTGCCCGAAGACCTGGTCAGCGAAACCCTGATCACCTACCCGGTGGAGCGCGACCGGCTGGACATCTTCACCCGTTTCCTGGAGCCGGCCGACATCGAACCGGCCCAGGTTCGCACCTCGGAGCTGACAGTAATGATGATGCAACTGGTCGCCAGCGGCCGGGGCGTCTGCGGCATGCCCCACTGGGCACTGCATGAATACAGCTCACGGGGCTACGTGAAGGCCAAGCGGCTGGGAGAGAAGGGTCTGTTCGCCACGCTCTATGCGGCGGTGCGCACCGACATGCTCGATGCGCCGTATATGCGCGATTTCTTGCTGACGGCCAAGGACACATCATTCTCGACACTCGACGGCGTCAGTGCCGTGCGCTGACCGCTTTTGTGGGGGGGGGGGGG
>NZ_JBHFJB010000039.1:116455-118179 GCF_057334555.1 Pseudomonas sp. AGC41 | reverse complement strand
CCCCCCCCACAAAAGCTCCATCACTCCAATCTTCGGTGAGATCAGAGTTCAAGCCACATGTGGATCTTGTCGAAATACTCATCGCCCACGCGAATCGCCATCGGTTCGAGCCCGTACAAAACGAAGCCGCAGCGCTGGTAAAGCTTGACGGCCGGGTCGTTGCCGGCGGTGACGGTCAGTTGCATCAACCGCAGAAAGGCGTGACGACGGGCTTCGTCGAGGGCCGCCTTGACCAATTGCTGGCCCAGTCCTCCCTGGCGATGGGCTGCGGCGACGTACATGCCGAACAGCGTGGCCTTGTGCCGGGCTTTCAGCCGCGGCTCCAGGGACAGGCCGACGATACCAACCAGTTCGTCCACCACGAACGCTCCGAGGAGCACATCGAGCCGGCTGGTCAGGCGCGCTTCCCACCAATTGATCGGCAGCGTCGCTCGCTCACTGCCGCTGGAGGTAAAAGCCTCTGGATGCAACTCATAGGCCTGCAGCATCAGCTCCCGGTAGACCTGGGCATCCGCCACCTTCAGCCGTCGGATGTTCACGCCGAACGCCGTTGCTCAAGCATCAGTCGCAGGGCCAGTGCGCCAAGTACAAATCCCATGAAATAGCGCTGCGCCGCCAGCCAGGTCGGGTTGTGGACAAACCACGAGGCGAGGCCGGCGGCAAACAGCGCGATCAGCAGGTTGACGCTGAAGCTCACACTGATCTGCGTCAGCCCGAGAATGATGCTCTGGGTGAACAGCGAGCCGTGCTCCGGGCTGATGAACTGCGGGAACACCGACAGGTAGAACACCGCGATCTTCGGGTTCAGGGCGCTGGTGAGAAAACCCATGGTGATCAACTTGCGGGTCGAGTCCGCCGGCAACTGCTGGGCCTGAAAAGGCGAGCGAGCCCCCGGCTTCACCGCTTGCCAGGCCAGCCAGAGCAGATACAGCGCGCCGGCCCACTTGAGGATTTCATATGCCATCGGCACCGCCAGGAACACCGCCGTCAGCCCCGCCGCCGCCGCGAACATGTGCACGAAGAAGCCCGCCACCACGCCAAGCAAGGAGGTGACGCCGGCCTTGCGGCCCTGGCAGATCGAACGGGAAATCAGATAGATCATGTTCGGGCCGGGCGTAAGCACCATCAGCAACGCGGCGGCGGCGAAAATCAGCAGGTCCGGCAATGGAATCATGGCGTCAGTCCTTGAGTCTTGAATCAGCAGGTCGCGAGACAAGTGGCTCGATAAAACGGCAGGATCACCTCGCCTGTCAACGGCGCCAGCAACAAATCGCCGGTGCCGGCCGGATCGATCCAGCGTACTTCTTCGATCTCGGCGGCGGGGGAAACCGGGGCGTCGATGTCCAGCAAAAACACTTCGGCCTGCACGGTAAAACCCGGCTCGTTGGCCGCCGGCGCGCTGAACTGTCCAAGGTGACGAGCCTGCGCCGGATCGATCCTCAGCCCGAGTTCCTCCTCCAGCTCGCGAGCCAGGGCCTGGACCGGTTGTTCATCGGCCTCGATTTTGCCGCCCGGTTGCATGAAGGCCTGGGTACCGCGCTTGCGTACCAGCAGGGTCCGGCCGTCAGGGCCAATGAGCAGGGCGGCGGCGATACGGATGAGAGCAATGGTCATGGTCTAAAAGGCCTTGGGCAGAAAATGCCGGGCAGCGTACAGGGGCAGGCGGAGGGAGCAAAGCCTGGCCTCCTCCTCCAACCCAACACATTCCCCTGTGGGGGGGGGGG
>NZ_JBHFJB010000039.1:102146-116382 GCF_057334555.1 Pseudomonas sp. AGC41 | reverse complement strand
CCCCCCCACAAGGAACCGCAGTGGTAGCTGGAGCGGTTCACCCCAACATCGGTTTCGGCGCCGAAGGATCCGCTTCCTCCTCGGGGATCTTGACGAACACGCTGTACCGCGCC
This sequence comes from Pseudomonas sp. AGC41, assembly GCF_057334555.1. Classification (NCBI taxonomy): domain Bacteria; kingdom Pseudomonadati; phylum Pseudomonadota; class Gammaproteobacteria; order Pseudomonadales; family Pseudomonadaceae; genus Pseudomonas; species Pseudomonas sp. AGC41. Next base: position 116,269 of record NZ_JBHFJB010000039.1, on the reverse strand, counting down.
CCTTCCATCGCCTCGAAGGCGATGAGTTTTTCGATCAGCGGAGCACTCATGACCTTGCCGGCATTGAGCAACAGCATGCCGTTGTCGGCATTGAGGTTGCGGGCCAGGACCATGCCGGCCGCCAGTTCCCGGGTGGTCGCGACTTTCACGGTCGGGTCGGACAGGGTCACGTCTTCGAGGTATTCGCCGCAGGCCTTGATGAAGTCCTCGACCATGTCCGGGTCGTACAGCTTGCCGGCGTATTTGCGGATGTAGACCAGCGCTTCATCGCTGTTCATCTGCCGCTCAAGGATCAGCCCGCGCTGCAATTCGATGAAATCCACCGCCAGTTTCAACAGCCGCGAACCGAACGGAATCGCCTCGCCCTTGAGGTGATCGGGGAAACCGCTGCCGTCCCAGCGCTCCTGGTGATGGAGGATGATGCGCGCGGCGTCCTTCATCGGGTCGAGGGTCATCAGCAGCGACTCACTCTGCTTCGGATAGGCCCGGTACAGCTCCAGTTCGCTGTGGTGCAGCATGTCGGCGGGCGTGACCATCATGTTATCGGTCCAGCTCAGCTTGCCGATGTTGTAGAGCGCGGCGGCCATGGTCAGGTCGCGGTCGGTGGACTCGTCGAGAAAGTTGAGCCGGCTGTAGACCCGGATCAACTCGATGATCTGCCGGTTGGTCTGCTTGGCCTTGGGCAGGCGCAGGTTGGCGATCAGCGAGAACACTTCGGTGCCGGTCACGTAGCTGCGCTTGAGCTCTTCGTAGGCCAGGTCGAGCATGTCGGCGGTCTGCTGCAGCTCGGCGGTGCGCGACGCCACGCGTTTTTCCAGCGTGGCGTTGAGGGTCTTGAGTTGCTGGTTCTGCTCGCGGTTCAGCGCTTCGAGGCGCTGGCGCTCGCTTTCCGAATGCTGGTGGGCCAAGGCCTGTCGCAGGGCCTGCACCAGTTCCTCGTCGTTCCAGGGTTTGCTGAGGTAGCGATAGAGCTGCCCCTCGTTGATGGCCTTGGTCATCATGTCCACGTCGGCGTAGCCGGTGAGCAGGATGCGCAAGGTCGACGGATACAGCTTGCGGATTTCCGCCAGCAGCGTGGCACCGTCCATGTTCGGCATCCGGGCGTCGGTCATCACCAGGTCGACCGGCCGCTCCTTGAGGATTTCCAGGGCCTTGGCACCGCTGTCGGCCAGCAGGATTTCATACGGCTGGCTGCGCAACAGCCGACGCAGGCTGTTGAGAATCGACTCTTCGTCATCGACCAGCAACACCGTCGGCTTCGCAGCAGGAACGTTCGACGATTGATCTTCCATTGGCACCCCCTCCTATTGACGATCACCGTTCTACCTTACCCCAGACAGACAGGCTAGTAGCTAGCGGGCATTTAGACACAATTCGCCACCACGCCCCGCGCGGTTTCCTTGAGCCGACTATGCTGTACCCCATGAAGGGCCAAGTACAGGCCGAATACTCATGCCAGCGAAAGGGATATCAGATGTTCCCACGGTTCCATAGTCAGCATCTCGACGGTGCACGGCCATGAGCCTGCCGATGGATAGATCCAATCGGCGGATCCTGATCGTCGACGACACGCCCACGATTCATGAGGATTTTCGAAAAATCCTCGCCCCCCACGCGCCCCCCGAGGACAGCCTGAGCAGCGCTGAAGAAGCCTTGTTCGGCGCGCCGGTGGTCATTGCCGCCCAGAGTTTCGAGCTGGAGTCGGCTTTCCAGGGCATGGAGGCGTTAAATAAAGTCGAAACGGCCCTGGCCCAGGGTAAACCGTTCGCCATGGCCTTTATCGACATGCGCATGCCGCCGGGCTGGGACGGTCTTGAAACCATCGAGCGGCTGTGGCGCGTCGACCCCAAGCTGCAAGTGGCGCTGTGCACCGCCTATTCGGATTATTCCTGGGAGGACATCGCCGATCGCCTGGAGCTGGGGGATCGCCTGCTGATCCTGAAGAAACCCTTCGACGCCATCGAGATCCGCCAGATGGCGAGCACCTTGACCGTCAAATGGCAGATGACCGAAGACGCGGCGCTGAAGATGGACATGCTCGAACGGGCCGTGGAGGAGCGTACCCGGGAGCTGGCCGACGCCAATATCATCGTGCAGAACAGCCCGACCATCCTTTATCGCCTGCGTGGCGAGCCGCCGTTCCCGCTGATATACATCTCGCACAACATCACCAAGTTCGGCCATGTCGCGGCGCAACTGATCAGCTCGCCGGACTGGGCGCAAACGCTGATCCACCCCGACGATCAGGGCAAGGTCCAGGAGGCCATGGTCCGCGTCCTGGACCGCGACACGGCCGGGGCGTCCATCGAGTTTCGCATGCGCACCGGCGACGACACCTTTCGCTGGGTGGAGAACCGCTACATTCCAGTGCGCAACGAGCAAGGCCTGTTGCTCGAAGTCGAAGGCATCATCCTCGACATCACCGAGCGCAAAGTGGCCGAGGAAAAGATCGCCCTGCTCGCCCGCACCGACGGCCTGACCGGGCTCGCCAACCGCGCCACCATGATCGAACGCCTGCACCAGGCCTTCGCCGCCGCGCGCCGGGGGGCGGCGCCGTTTGCGATGTTCTACCTGGACCTGGACCACTTCAAGCGCATCAACGACACCCTCGGGCACCCCATCGGCGACCTGCTGTTGCAGGAAGTCGCGGCGCGCCTCAAGGGCTGTACCCGGGAAAACGACGTGGTGGCACGGCTGGGCGGCGATGAATTCGCCATCCTGCAACTGGATGTCCATGAAGCGACGCACTGCGCGGCGCTGGCTGGCAAAATCCGTGACGCGCTGGTGGCGCCCTATTCCCTGGACGGCAACGATGTGCGCATCTCGGTGAGCATCGGTATCAGCCTGTACACGCCACAAAGCCTGAGTGCCGACAGCCTGATGGCGCAGTCCGACATGGCCCTGTACCGCTCGAAAGAGAAGGGCCGCAACCAGTATCACTTCCACAACGAAGAGATCAACCAGGAAGTCACCGACCGGGTCGCCCTGGCCAATGACCTGCGCCAGGCCATCGAGAACAACGAACTGCAACTGCACTACCTGCCGGAAGTCGACCTCGGCACCGGCAAGATCCTCGGCATGGGCGTGCAGGTGCGCTGGAACCACCCCGAGCGCGGCTGGCTGGAGCCGGCGGCGTTCATGCCGGCCGCCGAGAAAACCGGGATCATCATCGGCCTCGGCCACTGGGTCCTGGACCAGGCCTGCCAGCAGATGCGGCAATGGCGCGACCAGGGCATGGCGCCGCCGGTGATCGCCATCGACCTGTCCCTGACCCAGCTCAAGACCGGCCCGGAACTGATCTACGACGTGCTGCGCACCACCGCGCGCTGGGAGCTGGCGCCGTGGGACCTGCGCTTCGATGTCACCGAGGCGACCCTGGCCCAGACCAAATGGACCCACAACGACGTGCTGCCACGCCTGTGCGAACTCGGCGTGCAGGTGGCCATCGATGACTTCGGCACCGAGTATTCCTCGTTCGATTACCTGAAGACCTACCGGGTCAATCATCTCAAGCTGGCCCAGCGATTCCTCGACAGCGCCAACGCCGATCCGGAAAACGCCACGACCCTGCGGGCAATCATCAACTTTGCCCGGGACGTCGGCATCGGCATCATCGCCGAAGGCGTCGAGACCCAGGAACAACGCACTACCCTGATGTCCAGCGGCGGGTCGATGCAGGCCCAGGGGCATTACTTCAGCACCGTGGTCGACAGCGACCAGGCTGCCGCACTGCTCAAGGCCGGCACCATCGTGCCGGTGGCCGACCACTGGACCCGACCGGCCAGCCAGCTATCGGAGAGCAACCCATGAACCCCATGTCGGTACCTGCCAACCGGCGAATCCTGGTGGTGGACGACACGCCCGCCATCCACCAGGATTTTCGCAAGATCCTCAGCCCCAGCGCCGGCAATGACGATTCGCTGGACGACACCGAGAGCCTGCTGTTCGGCACCCCGCAGGTCAATCGATTGCAATTCCAGATCGACTCGGCCTATCAGGGCGAAGAAGCGCTGGAACTGGTCAAGCGCGCCCAGGCCGAGGGCCAGCCGTATGCGCTGGTATTCGCCGACATGCGCATGCCGCCGGGCTGGGACGGCCTGCAAACCATCGAACAGCTGTGGAAAGCCGACCCGCGCCTGCAAATTGCCCTGTGCACCGCGTATTCGGACTATTCCTGGGAAACCATGTCCGAACGCATCGAGTTCGACGACCAGTTGCTGATTCTCAAGAAACCGTTCGACACCCTGGAAATCCGCCAGATGGCCAGCGCCATGACTTGGAAATGGCAACTGGCGCAAGACGCGGCGCGGAAAATGCGCAGCCTGGAGCGCACCATCGAAGAGCGGGTCCAGGAACTGCTCAAGGTCTCTCACCTGCTGCAATACGACGTCCTCACCGAACTGCCCAACAGCATGCTGCTCGGCGACCGCCTGACCCAGGCCCTGGCCCAGTGCCGTCGGCATGACCGGCAACTGGCGGTGATGTTCATTGGCCTGGACCGCTTCAAGCGCATCAACAATGCGCTGGGCCATCCGGTGGGCGATGAAATGCTCAAGCGGGTGGCCCGCACGCTGGCCACCGTGGTGCGTGAATCCGACTCGGTGTTTCGCTACGGCTCCGATGAATTCGTGGTGATCCTCGGCGACGTCGCCGATCCGCAATTGATCAAGGGCGTGGCGGAAAAACTGCTCGCGGCGATCAACTCGCCACACCCCATCGACGGCCATGACCTGACGGTGACGGCCAGCCTGGGCATCAGCGTGTACCCCACCGACGGTTTCGACGCCGTGGCGCTGATCAAGAAAGCCGAGACGGCGATGCGCAACGTCAAGGAGACCGGCCCCAACGACTACCGTTTTTTCACCGAGGACATGAACCGCCGGGCACGGCAGCAGCAGACCATCGAATCGGGTTTGCGCCTGGCCCTGCAACGCAAGGAATTCGTCCTGCATTACCAACCCAAGCTCGACCTGACGAGTGGCACCGTGGTCGGTGTCGAGGCGCTGGTGCGCTGGAACCGGCCCGACCAGGGGCTCGTCTTTCCGTCGGACTTCATCCCGGTGGCCGAGGACAGCGGGCTGATCGTGCCGCTGAGCCAATGGGTGCTCCAGGAAGCCTGCCAGCAGGCTTGTCTCTGGCAAGCCGAGGGCATGCGGCCGCTGTACCTGTCGGTGAATGTCTCGGCGATCGATTTTCGCCAGCGCGGTTTCGTCGAAGGCATTGCGCGCACCCTCAAGGAAACCGGCCTGGACCCGACACAGTTGGAACTGGAGATCACCGAAAGCGTGCTCATGCAGAACATCGATACCACCGTCGCGACCCTCAGGGCCATCAAGCAACTGGGGGTACGGCTGGCCATCGATGACTTCGGCACCGGCTACTCGAGCCTGAGCTACCTGCAGAAATTTCCGGTGGACGTGTTGAAGATCGACCAGTCGTTCGTCGGCGACCTGAGCATCGACAGCAACGACGCGAAACTGGTGAGCACCATCATCAGCCTGGGCAAGAGCTTGAACCTGCACATCATTGCCGAGGGTGTGGAAACCCGCGAGCAATTGGAGTTCCTCAAGGTTCACCAGTGCGAGGAAGCCCAGGGCTATTACTTCAGCAAGGCCGTGGAGCCGCAGGCCTTTGCCCAGTGGATGGCGGCATGGGAAAAACAACCGAATCCGTTTTCATGAGCAATTGAGTCCCTAACCGAAGTTTCAAGGAAAGCATCCCATGGCGTCACACGGACTGATTCTGGCTCTCTGCCTGCTTGTGGGATACAGCGTGACCACTCACGCAGAACCCTTGGACGAACCGCTCAAACCCCTGCCCGCCGCGCCGGCCCTGGACCCCAAGCGGGTCCAGCTGGGCCAGCGGCTGTTCAATGACCCACGGCTGTCCGTCAATAACACGCTGTCCTGCGCCAGCTGCCATCGCCTGGACAAGGGCGGCGCCGATGACAAGCAGTTTTCCCTGGGCTTCGACGGCAAGCCGGTGGAGGTCAATACCCCTACCGTGTTCAACGCCAGCCTGAACTTCCATCAGTTCTGGGACGGCCGCGTCGATACCCTGGAAGAACAGGTGCATATCGTCGTGACCAGCCCCGGGGAGATGGGCAGCGACTGGAAAACGGTGGTCAAGCGCATCGCCGATGATCCGGGCTACGCCAGGGATTTTGCCGATGCCTACCCAAACGGCGTAACCCAACCCAATATCCAGGGCGCTCTTGCCGATTACGAACGCACCCTGCTGACGCCGAATTCGCGCTTTGACCAATACCTGCTGGGCAACACCGACATTCTCACCCCCCGGGAAAAATTCGGTTATCAGCGCTTCAAGGAATACGGCTGCATCGCCTGCCATCAGGGCGTGAACATCGGCGGCAACATGTTTCAGAAGTTCGGGGTGATGGGGGACTACATCCAGGACCAGGGCAACCCCACCCGGGCCGACGAAGGCCGCTTCAACATTACCGGCGACGAAGCCGACCGCCAGGTGTTCAAGGTGCCGAGTCTGCGCAACGTGGCCGTCACCGCGCCGTATTTCCATAACGGTTCCGCGCCGACCCTGGAGCGCGCGGTGGAAGTCATGTTCAAGTACCAGTTGGGTCGCGAACCGCTGAAAAACGATACCCAACTGATCGTCGAGTTCCTCAAGACCCTCACCGGCGAATGGGAGGGCAAGCCGCTATGAACAGTCTCTCCCGCCGCCTCGGCCTGGCTTTCATCGGCGTCTTGCTGGCTTCGATCCTGTTGTTCATGTACATCGAATCAGGCGCCCGGCAAGCCGCCTCGCACATCGAATCGCGCGACCTGATCCGCTTGCTCAAGCAGCAGGACGGGATCTGGGACAACGAAGTGCTCAAGTCGCGAATCGCCCTGAGCCACAACTACGACCCGCTGGTCTCGCCGCTCAATGAAATGACGCGCCTGTGGCAGCGCCTCGATGCCATCGAGGCGGAGCCGGGCCGCCATGCGCCCGAGCTCTGGTCGACCCAGCGCGACGAGTACCTCAAGGCACTCAAGGAAAAAACCCGCCTGGTGGAACAGTTCAAGTCCCATAACGCGGTGCTGCGCAACTCCCTGGCTTTCCTGCCCACCGCTGAAGACGATATCCAGCGCCAGTTCTCCCTGCTGTCCGATAACGACAAGCTTCGGCTGCAGAGCGCCACCATCGACACCTACGACCTGCTGCTCGCCACGCTGGAGTTCGCGCAGATCACCACCCAGGACCAGGCTGCCGAAATCCTGATGGGCCTCAACCAGCTGGATATCAACAAGGAGCGCTTGCCAGAAGGGCTGGTCAGCTCCGTGGAAATCCTGCGCAGGCACATCGCGCTGATCCTGCGCGAGCAACCACTGGTCAACCAGCTACTGCGCGACTTCGAGGCCGTCCCCCTGGCCGCCCGCCTGGACACCATCACCCAACTTCTGGAAAAGGACCAGGAAAAAGCCGCCGCCAAGCATCAGCGCAACCACATTATGTTGCTGGTGTTCGCAACCCTCCTGGTGCTGATTCTGATCTGGCTGGCGGTTCGGCTGGTGCGCAGTTTCGGCGAGATCAAGCGGGTCAACAGCGCCCTGCAAACCGCCAACGACGAACTCGAACAACGGGTCGAAGAGCGCACCCGCCAGCTCAAGGACACCCAAAGCGAACTCATGGACACTGCCCGCCAGGCCGGCATGGCGGAGATCGCCACCAACGTATTGCACAACGTCGGCAACGTGCTCAACAGCGTTAACATCTCCGCCGACCTGGTCAGCCGCAAGCTGCGCAGCAGCAAGGCCCTGGGGCTGGGCAAGGCGATGAATCTGATCAACGAACACAACCACGACCTCGGGCATTTCCTCACCGAGGACGAAAAAGGCAAGCTGTTGCCCGGCTACCTCAACCAGTTGGTGGAAGCCATCGCGGTGGAACAACAAAGCCTGACCGACGAACTCGCGCAACTGAGCAAGAGCGTGGACCACATCAAGGACATCGTTTCCACGCAGCAGTCCTACGCCGGCGCCAACAGCCTGATGGAACCCCTGGTGGTCAGCGAACTGCTCGAAGACGCCCTGCGCATGAACTCGGGAGCCCTGACCCGCCACCATGTAACGGTCATCAAGGACTACGGCGAAGTGCCGCGGATCATGGGCGACAAACACCGCTTGCTGCTGATCCTGATCAACCTGATCAGCAACGCCAAATACGCCATGGCCGGGGTTTCCAACCATGCACGGAACATGACGCTCAAGGCCACCGTCGTAGACGATGAAACCCTGCAGATCAGCGTGAAAGACGAAGGCGAAGGCATCCCGGAAGAGAACATGACACGCATCTTCGCCCACGGTTTTACCACCCGTAAGGACGGCCACGGGTTCGGCCTGCACAGTTGCGCGCTGGCGGCGATTGAAATGAACGGCCACCTCACCGCACACAGCGAGGGGCCGGGTACCGGGGCGACGTTTGTATTGCAGCTGCCCCTGAAACTCGCAGAAGGTGAGCCATGAACAGCCTGAGCAACCGGCGCATCCTCTTGATTGATGACACGCCCGCCATCCACGAAGATTTCCGCAAGATCCTGACTCCGGAGGACGAAGCCGACAGCGACCTGCAGGACATGGAAAGCGCGCTGTTCGGCGAGGCCCCGAAACCCGCCGCCACCGTGTTCGAACTCGACTCGGCCTACGGTGGCCAGGAAGGTCTGGCCAAATTGCAACGGGCATTGGCCAAGGAACTTCCCTATGCCCTGGCCTTCGTCGACATGCGCATGCCCGAAGGCTGGGACGGCGCCAAGACCATCGAAGAGCTGTGGAAAGTCGACCCGCAATTGCAAGTGGTGGTCTGCACCGCGTATTCGGATTATTCCTGGGACGAACTGCTCGATCGCCTGAACGGCCACGACCGTCTGCTCATACTGAAAAAGCCCTTCGACAACATCGAAGTCCAGCAGATGGCCAATACCCTGACCACCAAATGGGAAATGACTTCCCGTGCCCGCTTGAAAATGAACAAGCTCGAGGACCTGGTGGAGCAACGCACCCTGGCGTTCAAGCAGGCCAGCGAATTGCTGCAGATGGAAATCGACGAACGCAAGATGCTTGAAAGCCAGCTCGTGCAATCGGAAAAACTCGCTTCGCTGGGTCAACTGGCAGCCGGCGTGGCCCACGAAATCAACAACCCGATCGGCTTCATTTCTTCCAATCTCGGCGCTTTGGGTGGCTACTTCAGCAAACTCGAGGAAATGCTCCAGGCCTACGGCAGCGCCGAACAGGCCATCGCCTCGCCGGAGCTGGCGATGAATCTGAAGAGCTTGCGCGAACAGGTGGAACTGGATTTCCTGGTAGAGGACATTCCCATATTGATCAAGGAATCCAAGGACGGCATCGCCCGCGTCGGGCAGATCGTCAAGGACCTCAAGGACTTCTCCCGCGTCGACTCCAGCCAGGAATGGCAGATGGCAAATCTGCAGCAGGGCATGGATTCGACGTTGAACATCGTCGCCAACGAAATCAAGTACAAGGCCGACGTGGTCAAGCAGTACAGTCCCTTACCGGAAGTCGAATGCCTGCCGTCGCAGATCAACCAGGTGATCATGAACCTGATCGTCAACGCCGCCCAGGCCATCGGCCCCGAGCGCGGCACCATCACTCTGCGCAACGGGGTCGAGGGCGATAACGTCTGGATCGAAGTCGCCGACAACGGCTCGGGCATCCCACCGGAAACCCTGCAGAAAATCTTCGACCCGTTCTTCACCACCAAACCCATCGGCCAGGGCACGGGGCTCGGGCTGTCGCTGTCCTACGGCATCGTGAAGAAACACCACGGCGAGATTACCGTGCGCAGCGAAGTCGGCGTGGGGACGACGTTCCGGGTGGAGCTGCCGGTGCGGCAGATGAAGTTGGCGGGGTGAGCGACAGTTCTTCAGCGAGAGCGCTCTTGTGGCAGGGAGCTTGCTCCCTCGCCACGGGGTTGCATTCCAGGCTAATGTCTCCGCCAATCGCTCCCTCCCCCAAGGAACCCGCATGAGCCTATCGCTGCTGAGCCGCTACGCCTTCTTCGCCGGCTGTGTGATTTTCACCCTCGCCAGCCTGCCGTTCCTGCGACACGACTGGCTCTGGCCGATTGCGCTGTTGACCGGGCTGCTGAGCCTGCTGGGGGTGTTCGACCTGCTGCAAAGCCGTCACGCGGTACGGCGTAACTATCCGATCCTGGGCAACATCCGCTACCTGGTCGAAGGCATCCGTCCGGAGATCCGCCAGTACCTGCTCGAATCCGACAGCGACGCCCTGCCCTTTTCCCGCGCCCAGCGCTCGCTGGTGTACTCGCGGGCCAAGAACGAAAGCGCCGACAAACCGTTCGGCACCTTGATCGATGTCTACCAGACCGGTTTTGAATTCATCGGCCACTCCATGCGCCCGGCCCCGCTGAGCGACCCCAGCGGCTTTCGCGTCACGGTCGGCGGCCCGCAATGCACCCAGCCGTATTCGGCATCGGTGTTCAACATCTCGGCGATGAGCTTCGGCTCCCTGAGTGCCAACGCCATCCGAGCGTTGAACCAGGGCGCGAAACTCGGCAATTTCGCCCATGACACCGGCGAAGGCAGCATCAGCCCTTACCACCGCGAACACGGCGGCGACCTGACCTGGGAGTTGGGCAGCGGTTATTTCGGTTGCCGCACCTCCGATGGGCGTTTCGACCCGGAGCGCTTCGCAATCCAGGCGCAGAATCCGCAGGTGCGGATGATCGAGATCAAGATGAGCCAAGGCGCCAAGCCGGGCCACGGCGGGATCCTGCCCAAGCACAAGGTCACCCGGGAAATTGCCGAGACCCGGGGCATCCTCATGGGCGAGGATTGCGTGTCGCCGTCCCGCCATAGCGCGTTTTCCACGCCGATTGAATTGATGCAATTCATCCAGCAACTGCGCGAACTGTCCGGCGGCAAACCGGTGGGCTTCAAGTTCTGCCTGGGGCATCCGTGGGAATTCATGGGCATCGCCAAGGCCATGCTGGAAACCGGAATCCTGCCCGACTTCATCGTGGTCGACGGCAAGGAAGGCGGCACCGGCGCCGCGCCGGTGGAATTCACCGACCACATCGGCGTGCCGCTGCGCGAAGGCCTGCTGTTTGTCCACAACACCTTGGTGGGCCTGAACCTGCGGGACAAGATCAAGCTCGGCGCCAGCGGCAAGATTGTCAGCGCCTTCGACATCGCCAGTGTCCTGGCCATCGGCGCCGACTGGGCCAACGCCGCGCGCGGCTTCATGTTCGCCATCGGCTGCATCCAGTCACAAAGCTGCCACACCAACAAATGCCCCACCGGCGTCGCCACCCAGGACACCCTGCGCCAGCGCGCCCTGGTGGTCCCGGACAAAGCCCAGCGGGTCTACAACTTCCACCGCAACACCCTCAAGGCCCTGGCTGAAATGCTCGCCGCCGCCGGCCTCGACCACCCTTCGCAATTGCAGCCCAAGCATCTGGTGCGGCGCATGTCGGCGAGCGAGATCAAGCTGTTCTCCCAACTGCACGTGTTCTTGAAACCGGGAGAATTGCTGACCGGTGAAGTGAACGGACAGTTCTATTCGCGGATGTGGCAACTGGCGCGGGCGGACAGTTTTGAGCCGCAGGAAATAGCCGCGGCGTAAGCCCCGAATATTTGCTGCTGCGCACCAGCTTTTGTGGCGAGGGAGCTTGCTCCCGCTGGGTTGCGAAGCAGCCCCAAGACAGGCGCCGCAGTAAAACAGTCAGACCACGACTGCTACACCCGAGGCCGCGAACCTTCCCATTCGAAGCTCCATCTAGCTTTGCGAGGTTCGTTCATGGCTGCTGAGGGTTACGAAGCGATTTGAACCGGAACACGCCGTACCCCATCGCCAGGTCAGCAAAAGATACGAAGCGACCGCGACCCATCCAGGCGAGCGCAAGGCATCGCCCACCGAGCCAATGCCATAACTCAAGGCGCCCATCACGCCGCAGCACAGCAGATAGCCGCGCCAGGACTCCCCTGGCTCGAAGATATAAATTGCATTCACATAAAGCGAAAACGCCGCAGCGACGCAAAACGCTGCGATGTTACTCGTCGCCTGGGTCAGTCCGACTGCGCCATACAGTAGAAAAAAAACCTGGCAATAGATCAGTCCATTGACCAGTGCGATAACCATCAACGCGGAAATCCCATTCATCCTGTTGCCTCGCCATTCCCCATTGACGGGTTTCCAAGCTAGGCAAAGGCACAACGGCGGTCTACTGTCAGACCTTACAGGTCGGACACCGAAACCGACGGACGGTCACGCTAACGCCTACAAAAAAGCCCCAGTCATCTGACCGGGGCTTTGTTTTGCATCACGCTTGACTTTACGAAACCGAACGCGCCGTCTCCTGCGTATCACCGGTCGGCTGCAACTTGAAGGTGTAAAACAACACCGTCAGCAGCACCAGGAACGCCGGGCCGATATACAGCGCCACACGCGTGTCGGGGAAGTAGGCCATCAGGCCCACCACCAGCACCAGAAATGCCAGCGCCAGGTACGAGCTGACCGGGTACAACCACATGCGGTACTTCAACGCCGCACGCTCGGACGCGCTCAGGCCTTTGCGGAATTTCAGCTGGGCCAGCAGGATCATCACCCAGGTCCAGATCGCGCCGAAGGTGGCGATGGAAGTGACCCAGACGAAGACTTTCTCCGGTACCAGGTAATTGAGCAGCACGCCCAGCAGCAGCGCGGCGATCGATAGCAGCAACGCACGGCGCGGCACGCCGTTGCTCGAGGTCTTGGCGAAACCGGCCGGGGCCTGGCCGTTCTGCGCCAGGCTGTAGAGCATGCGGCCGGTACTGAAGATCCCGCCGTTGCAGGACGACAAGGCGGCGGTGATCACCACGAAGTTGATGATGCCGGCGGCGGTCTTGATGCCCAGGCGCTCGAAGGTCATCACGAACGGGCTGCCCTGGGTGCCGATTTCGTTCCAAGGGTAGATCGACAGGATCACGAACAACGCGCCGACATAGAACAGCAGGATCCGCCAGAACACCGAGCCGATGGCGTTGGGGATGGTTTTCTGCGGGTTGCGCGCTTCGCCGGCGGTCAGGCCGATCATCTCCACGCCCAGGTAGGCGAACATGACCATTTGCAGGGACATCAACACGCCGGACACACCGTTGGGCATGAAGCCACCGTGGGTCCACAGGTTGGAAATGCCCAGGGCCACGCCATCGTTGCCGAATCCGAAGGCGATGATGCCGACGCCGCCGATGACCATGGCGATGATGGTCACGATCTTGATCAGGGCGAACCAGAATTCGAATTCGCCGAAGGCCTTGACCGCGATCAGGTTGATCGAGCCCATGCTGACCAGTGCGGCCAACGCCCAGATCCAGCGGGGCACATCGGGGAACCAGATGCCCATGTACACCGCCACCGCGGTGATCTCCGCGACACAGGTCACCAGCCAGAGGAACCAATAGTTCCAACCGGTCAGGAAGCCGGCCAGCGGGCCGAGGTAATCCTGGGCATAGCGGCTGAACGAACCGGCCACGGGGTTGTGCACGGCCATCTCGCCGAGGGCGCGCATGATCACCAGGATCGCCAGGCCACCAATGATGTAGGACAGCATGATCGCCGGGCCGGCCATTTCGATGGCCTTGGCCGAACCGAGGAACAGCCCGACACCGATGCAGGCGCCGAGCGCCATCAAGCGGATATGCCGCTCGCCGAGCTCACGTTTGAGCGGACCACCCTGAGCGGTCTCGCCATGGGGCAGATGATTGCCGACTGGCATAGGGGTACAACCTCGTCTTGTTATTGGATTAACCACCGAGTCTCCAAGGCCACGGGCGGATAAGCCTGCGACCTTGCCGAAACCGGGCCTGCCTCGTGGGCAGACCGTCCTGTAGGACAAGTCCTCAAGATCAGCGGGTCGTGCAGTATAAAAAGCCGGGAACAGAAAGTTTCACCATAAAAGCAGGTTAATTCAGGGAATGCCCGAGCCCAATGGGCTTTTTTGAAGAGGGATTGCCTAAGCTAATAGCCGTTTAGAAACGCCGCTGAGTATTGCACAGTGATGGTGCAGCGTCATGTATTGGGATCGCTAGATGGCTCTAGCACGCGCTTTTCGGTCACTATGGTCGCCCGTGGGGGGGGGGCTTGCTCCCT
>NZ_JBHFJB010000039.1:97681-102101 GCF_057334555.1 Pseudomonas sp. AGC41 | reverse complement strand
CCCCCCCCCCACAAAAGCGCCTCAGCCATGACGACTACAAGCACTTGCGTATTCCTCGCGCAAGGCTGGCGATCACCTCTCCTGAAAACACACCTACCGTGGCGAGGGAGCTTGCTCCCGCTGGGTGGCGCAGCCGCCCGCGCTTTTCAGCCTTGGAAAACGCTTCGGCCATGCCACCGTTGCGGCTGCTGCGCAACCGAGCGGGAGCAAGCTCCCTCGCCACGGGACTACGTTGTTTTCGGAAAGTCGCTCAGTCATCAACGCGTCGGGGCGGAACGAGCGGAGCTACCGTAATAGTTTCTCCAGTCAAAGGAAGCACGGAATGCATCCTCAACGTCCAAACTCTCATCGTCTTCGCCACGGACGCTCTTCGGATCCGGGGCGAGGCTACCTCGTCACTACGGTAGTCCACCGACGCGCACCTCTCTTCAACGACTTGCAGCTAGGCAGGTTGCTGGCTGCGGAAATGCGTTTGGCGCATGAGCAGTGTCAGGTCAATTCTCTCGCCTGGGTCGTGATGCCGGATCATCTGCATTGGCTGCTGCAATTGGAACAAGCCCAACTGCCCAACGTGATGCAGGCAGTGAAATCCCGCAGCAACCTTGCTATCAATCGAGTCATGGGCAGGCAGGGCGCTTTCTGGCAAAACGGATTTCATGACAGGGCAATCCGCGATAACCAGGACTTGTTGCCTTGCGCCCGCTACATCATCGCCACCCCTCTTCGCGCCGGCCTGGTAGCACGCATTGGTGACTACCCGCTCTGGGATGCGATATGGCTCTAAAGTGCCGTTGTGGCGAGGGAGCTTGCTCCCGCTGGGTGGCGAAGCCGCCCTCGCGTTTCAGCTTTTGAAAGCTAGCGGCTGCTGCGCAACCGAGCGGGAGCAAGCTCCCTCGCCACACAAGCCTCGCCACTCAGTGACCTTGAGTTGACTGCCACAATTTCCCTCCCCCCACGCCAACCACCGTCTAAGCTTCAAGCAAGTCCGATCAATCTGCGTGAATGGATCAGTCGACTATGGGCGCTTTGTGGCAAACCGATTCGAATAAACCTGTGGTCCCGACTGAACGTATGGAAGAAGCGCCTTTACCCAAGAAAAAACGCCGCGCACGGCATGGCTGGCGAGCGTTCTGGTTGTTGTTGCTGATTATCGTCGTGGTGGTCGGCCTTGCCGTGGCCAAGGAGATGCGCACGTCCCGGTTCCAGGCCCGGGAGATCAGCCAGTACGCCGCGTCCTTGACCTATTCGGTGCAACCGGGGCCCAGCGACGCCATCGTCTATCCCGGGGCGGGTCCGTTCGACCGGCGCTTGGGCTACAGCTCGCTGGGGGAGTTCCTGCCGCGACTGATCAAGCGCGACTATGTGATCCAGGCCCAGGCCCGTTTCTCGCCAGAGCTGATGGGCTATGTCGAAAAAGGCCTGTTCGTGCCCTACGCGGAAAAGATCCAGGCCGGGCTGACCATCACCGATTGCCGCGCCGCGCCGGTCTATCAGTTCAAATACCCACAACAGCTGTACGCCAGTTTCGATGCCATCCCGCCGCTCGTGGTGCAGAGCCTGCTGTTCATCGAGAACCGCTTCCTGCTCGACCCCAAGCAGCCGTTGGCAAACCCGGCGGTGGACTGGCCGCGTTTCGGCATGGCGGCCTGGTCGCAAGTGGCCAAGTTGCTGAGCTTGCCCGGCCAGTCGGCGGGTGGCAGCACTTTGGCGACGCAGTTGGAAAAATACCGGCACTCCCCAGAGGGCCTGACCGTGTCGGGAGCGGAGAAGATCCGCCAGATGATTTCCGCCAGCGTGCGCGCCTACCAGGCCGGCCCACAAACTCTTGAAGCACGCCAGCGGGTCATCCGCGACTACCTCAACAGCGTGCCGCTTTCCGCTGTTCCGGGGCATGGCGAAGTCCATGGCATGGCGGAAGGGCTGAGGGTCTGGTACGGCGCCGATTTCAACAAGGCCAACGAACGCCTGTTCAGCACCGCCACCGACCCCGAAAGCCTGGCGCAGAAGGGCCTGGCCCTGCGGGAAATGCTCTCGCTGATGATCGCCCAGCGGCGGCCCTCGCATTACCTTTCGAAGGGCCACGATGAACTCGCTCGCCTGACTGACAGCCACATCCGGCTGCTGGCGCAGAACGGCGTGATCGATGCGGCCCTGGCCGAGGCCGCCCTGGCGAGCAAAGTCAGTTATCGCGACTGGGTGCAGCAACCGACGATCCAGCCCAACGAGACCAACAAGGGCATCAGCGCCGCCCGCAGTCGTCTCGCCACGCTGCTCAATCGCCCGCTGTACGACCTCGATCGCCTCGACTTGTCGGCGACCAGTACCTTGCAAAGCGAATTGCAGGCCCAGGCCACCGAGTACCTCAAGCGATTGGCCGACCCGGCGTTCGCCGCCGAGATCGGCCTGATGGGAGAACGCCTGCTGACCCCCACCAGCACCACACAGGTGCGCTACAGCTTTACCCTGCTGGAACTGACCCCAGACGGTTCGCGCGTGCGGGTGCAAACCGACAGCACCGACCAGCCCTTCGACATCAACGAGGGCAGCAAGCTGGAACTGGGCTCCACCGCCAAGTTGCGGGTGCTGACCACCTACCTGCAGATCATTGCCGAGTTGCATCAGCGCTACGCCCAACAGACCCCGGCGCAACTGAAGAAAACCGAGATCGCCGACCAGGACCGCTTGTCGCGCTGGGCGGTGGACTACCTGATTGAAAACACCGATCGCAGCCTGCCGAAAATGCTCGAAGCGGCACTCGACCGCACCTATTCCGCCAGCCCCGGCGAAGCATTCTTCACCGGCGGCGGACTGCATACCTTTCATAACTTTCGCAGGGAAGATGACGGTCGCCTGCCGACCATGCGCGACGCCCTGCGCGAATCGATCAACCTGCCGTTCATTCGCCTGATGCGCGACCTGGTGCGCTACGCCACCTATGCCGGTCCCAACAACAGCTCCGAACTGCTCAAGGATGACAAGGACCCGCGCCGCCAGGAATACCTGGCCCAGTTCGCCGATCGCGAGGGCACCTCGTTCCTGCTCAGGTTCTGGAAGAAATACCAGAAAAAGGACACCGCCCAGCGCCTGGAAACCTTCCTCGACGGCATGCGTCCCACCGCGATCCGCCTCGCCGCCGTGCACCGCTATTTCTTTCCCAACGACAGCCAGGAGAGTTTCAACCGCTTCGTACGCGCCCATCTGAAAAACGCCAAGAGCGCCGAAAAGCTCACCGACGAGCGTCTGCAGCGGCTCTATCAAAGCTACGGCCCCGGCGCCTATGACCTGCCGGACCAGGGCTTCATCGCCAAGGTTCACCCACTGGACCTGTGGTTGATGGGTTATCTGCTCAACAACCCCGACGCCAAGTTCAGCCAGATCGTCAAGGCCAGCCAGTTCGAGCGCCAGGAGGTCTATAGCTGGCTGTTCAAGAGCCGGCACAAGAGCGCTCGCGACAGCCGCATCCGCACCATGCTGGAAATCGAAGCCTTCCTCGACATCCATCAGCGCTGGCAGCAAGTCGGTTATCCGTTCGACCATCTGGTGCCATCGCTGGCCACCGCGATCGGCAGCTCCGGCGACCGCCCCGCCGCCCTCGCGGAACTGGTGGGGACCATTCTCAACGACGGTATCCGCCAACCGGCGCTGCGTGTCGACAGCCTGCAGTTTGCCGTCGACACACCCTACGAGACGCGACTGGTCAGCGATCCCGACAACGGCAAGCGAGTGATGCCGGTGGAAGTGGCCAGGGCCTTGCGCGGCGCCCTCTCGCAAGTGGTGGACGCCGGCACCGCGAAACGCGTCGCGGGCAGCTTCAAACTGGCCGACGGCACGCCGCTGGCCATGGGCGGCAAGACCGGCACCGGCGACAACCGTATCGAAGCCGTCGGCTCGGGCGGACGGGTGATCAGTTCCAAATCGATCAACCGCACCGCCACGTTCGTGTTCTACATCGGCGACAGCCATTTCGGCACCCTGACCGCCTTTGTCCCGGGCGCCTCGGCACAGAACTTCAAATTCACCTCGGCCTTGCCGGTACAGGTGCTCAAGGGCATGGCGCCGTTTCTCTCGGCCTACTTGCAGCCCGGCAGCCATACCCAATGTCAGCCGTTAGTGGCTCGCCAGTAGTCGGGCCTTGGGCTATACCTCGGAGTCCCAGATCACCGTGACATTGCCGCTGTAAGTCGTAGCGTCAGCGTCCAGCATCGCCTCAACGCTGCCCTTGGTCACTTCGAAGTGCAGCGCCCCGAGCCTGCGGTCGATGTATAAACCCGGCTGGAGCACCTCGGTGCCGCTGCCATCGCGCCATAGTCGACGGCGTTTGACCGGTTGCCCGCCGGCGTCCGTCAGGCCATCGGGCAGGGTCACGCTGACGTCCACCGGCACGGCATGGCCGGTGCCGGTTTCGGCGATGGCGCAGGTG
>NZ_JBHFJB010000039.1:89018-97661 GCF_057334555.1 Pseudomonas sp. AGC41 | reverse complement strand
GCTGGCACTCGATGGCCATCTTGAAACGTGACGAGGCCGAGATGTGGAAACGCTGGTCGCGGAACAGCCGCGTCGGTTTACGCCCACTGTTCAGCCAGGCTTGCCATCCTTCCTGGGGCACGAGCTCCACCCGACTGCCACCGGGGGGGATATCAACCTTTAAGGTGTGCTCGACGTCGAGTTTGAAATTGAGCGTGATGGTCGAATCGTCGGGGCGCATGACGTCGCCCATGTCGACATTCTGCCCAGGGCCAACCGTATAGGTCAGCGAACCCGTATACCGGCCGGATGACATGCCCAGGGGATTGGGTGTGCGCAATTCATAGGCAAAGTCCAAGTAATTGTAAGACATGCTTGGAATGTAATAGTTGGCCCTTTTTGCACAGGCGCCGTCGGCGGGTGTCTGCCAAAAGAACCTGTACATAAAGCTTTCGTAATACCCCACCCCGCTGTATGTACAGGGCCTGGGGGCATATACCCAGCTGGAACTGTCCCATAATTTCTGATGAGCCTTCAGGGCAGACACGCCCCCACCTACTAAATCCACCACACTCACGGGAAGCCTGTATTCCGAACCCACGCCGGACCAGCGCACTTCCACCGTTTCAGTTTCACCGGTAGTTGCATGGGTCACTTGGACGGCACGCCAACCGGTAGGCAGCGAGAACATCGCACCTTGTCGAAGATCCGCGTGATTTGCCTGTATAGCGGTGGCCGAATTGAAGCGTATGGGCAAACGAATGCTGAATCTATCGCGGCAATTTGATGGATTATTCTGGCAATAGCCGGTGACCAGAGTGGTATTGATAAATTTATTCTCATTAGGTTTCGACGGATCAGGCCTGAAGACCGCAGTGATGTCCTGATCCAATGCACTGACCGCCGGCGCGCAGGCAAGTAACAACGCCGCGAGCACACAACGCACTATGTTCGGCACTTCCGTCATGGATAAGACCTTCTTCGAATTCATGAATGGACCTGGCATTTTTAAACTTCCGAATCCCAGACCACCGTGATGTCGCCCCAATAACGGCGGTTGTCGCCATATTTCAGCATCTGTTCCACATCGGCGGGAAGAATCTCGAAGTGCAAGGTACCGGGCTTGCCATCTATGTATGATCCGGCCTGGAACACCTCGGCGTTCCAGGCGTACGGCGGCACTTTGTGACGGTTGACCGCTTGCCCAGTGGCATCGGTCACCCCGTTAGGCAAAGTTACGCTGACCTGAACAGGCACAGACCAGCCCGTCTCGGGTGCCCTCAGCGCGCAGCCCTTGCTCAAGATGTGCTCGCACTCCAGGCTCATCTTGAAACGGGAGGTTGTCCAAAGATGAAAAGTCTGGTCACGAAACAGTCGTGTCGGTTTCTGCCCTCGGTTCAACCACGCTTGCCAGCCCTCAGCGGGTTCCAGAGCGATGCGATGCCCGCCTGGCGGAATATCAACCTTGAGGTTGTGCTCGACGTCCAGAGTGAAGTTGATATCGAGTGTCGAGTCATTGGGCATCATCACTCGGCCGAAATGTATGACATCGAACGCTCCTCCGCTCGGTGACAAGGGATAGCTCAACGTCCCGGTATAACGCCCGTTGGACATTTTGAAAGGGTTGGGCATGCGCACTTGATAAGCGATGTCAAAGTATCTGTACTTCAGGTACGGGATACGAAACCGGGCCTTTTTGTAACATTCACCATCGCTTTTCCAGAAAAAGGCGAATGTCGTGTCGGTCCCCGAATCCACCAGACTGCCGTTGCTGCAATCTGGTAACGGCATGTTGTCCCAACGGCCGGTTTCCCAGAGCATTTCATGGGCCTTGTAGGCGCTGACGCCTCCACCGACCAGTTCCACAACGCTTCGGTCAAGCACGTATTCCGAACCGAACCCGGTCAGCCGCATCTCGACCTCTTCGACTTCGCCAGTTGCCGAATTGACCACCTGAGTTTTTCGCCACTCGGGTGCGACCCAGAAATAAGCGCCATCGGGTGCAGCATGACCGCCTTCGATCGGCCTTGATGACTCGACAATGAGCGGCAGGCGCATGCTGTAAGTATTCGAACCGGCACAGTCACTTGGGTAACTCAAGCAATATCCGGCGTTCGGCGTGGTGACGGTGAATTTACCGTCCATGGGTTTAGTTAAATCAGGCCGGAACACTGCAGCGATTTCGTGAGTCATTCCCACGGCAAACGGGCTCGACATCAACAGCCAGACCCCGATCCATAAACCAAACCGATACTTCAAAGAGCTCCAACGAATCATTGGCCTCCCCCCATTGACGACAAAGGCGGAATGGCATCGAAGACCATGTGTACCGTGCCGAAATAATCACCCGGCAGATAGCCGCCGGAAGGCTTGACGGCGGAGATTTCCAGGTTCACGCGCTGGCCCGGTCGGGCTGCGTCTGCCGAGACGACTTCGGCGCCGAAACCACTCAGCTCCACATCGTTGAATCTCACACGCAAGTCGATGCGGTCCCTGCCGTTGAACAAGTAGGCGGCCTGAAGCAGACGGGCTTCGATAGAGCCGTTGATGTTCTTCACGTCGAACAGCGCACGCAAGGGCCTGAGTTCGGACGTCCGCAAATCGAACGGCAAGCGCTGCTCGCGCAGTACCAGCTCCGGGTCGACCGGCAATACATAAAAACTGGCCGATGGAATCGTGACGCTGACTTCGAAAGTCTCTCGCTGCACGGCTGCCCATGCGGAGGTAGCAGAGGGGATCAAGACGACTAACAAAAAGGGCTGTATCAGTTTCCTGAGCATGATGATTACCTATGGCGCAACAAAGTAAGGCGGATCAACGTTCAACCCTTGATCTCGAAGGTTTTTTTCTCGCGGCCTTCAATCAGGCTGAAGCGGTAGACGCGCCCGGCTTCCTTATCGAACCCGAAGGAGCGACCCGCCGGAATGTGGTGCTTGACCGTAGGTCGGCAGTCGTTTTCCTGCATCGAGCAATCCTTGAACTCGTCCACCACCACGACGCTGTTGCCCTTGTTGATCAGTTGGTAACGCTTGGCACTGTCCTCTTCCAACGTCTCGAAACGGGTGTCCTTGGGGCGCACGAAAAATACCGTGCCATACCCGGCCAGGACCTTGACGCCCGCCGCCAGCCGGTCCTTTTTGTATTGCTCGCGTTCTTCCTCGCTGACCGCGAACTCGTCCTCGACCTCCGGCACAACCGGGACGAAGCGAACCCGGAAGTAGCGCTCCTTGTCGCGATTGCCCATGAACAGCAGCCGCGTGCCCTGCGTGCCGTTGGCCGGGATGATCAAGCGCGCCGGGCTGGCCATCAGGCCGTCCCGGGCAATCATCCCGGCCTGGTTCTGCAGGGGCACTTCGTCATAGGTGCCGTCCGGCTTATAGATAATCTCGAGGACATTGATCTTGACGAAAGCGGTGGACGTACCGCCGTTGAACACGCGCTTCATATAGGTGCTCTTGTCGCCCTCGAGATAGTCATAGACAACCCCGACATTGATCTGCGGCCCGGCCTGGGCCAACAGGGAAAACAGCGAAAAACCACACACAACCCAAAAGCGTTTCATTGCAAAAACCTCATTGTTTGAAGACGGCCGATAAGCACCGCTGCCGCTTCACTGAATATCGTTTCGATCGCAGGCAAACCGCCAGCCCGGATGAATCAACCCGCTGTCGTCGCCTTGATGGTGTTGTCGGCCAGCGTGTCAGGCGTGCAACGCAAGTCACCAATCATCAGCACCTCACCTTCCTGGCTGGCGTTCTCCGGATCGAGGCGGAACTGGCAAAGCAACTGATCGCCGTAGCGCACTTCCAGGGTCGGCGACGAAGCGTTCATCTCCATGGAGAAGAACCCGTCCACTTCGCTGACCCTGCGGCTGGCGTGATTGATGACGTGGTGGCCCTTGAGCGGCTGCCCCTGTTCATCCAGCAGGCGGCCCAGCACCGTCACGCTGCGCATGACGCTGATCTTGCGGTAGCCCACGCCGCCTTTGTTCAGGTGGTAACGGGTGCGCGACGGCTCGATGCTGGCTGCCGGCGGGTGGACGCCGTCAAAGTCGAACATGACCATGCTGCTGCGGTAGGCGGTGATGGGCACGAAATTGCGCCCCGGACGCAACGTCGCGCTGCCGCCGGTCAAGTCGTCGGCGCGCAATGCGATGTCGTCCAGGTCGGTTTCGACATCGACGATCATCGCCGCGCCGCGGCCTTGAGGCAGCCCGGAAAATGCTACATTGCTGCCGCCGACAGCCACGGTACTGCTGAGGTTCAGGCCGCCGGTGTAGTTACCGTTATAAGACGAACGCTGGATAAAGCCGTCGCCGTACAGCGATTCAGTGTTGAAACTCGCCATGCCGGAAAGCCCAAGGCCATAAGTGTCGGTCAGTGCCGTCGCGGAGACGCTTTGCAGAACGTGATCCTTGAGGGTCCGCCGGTATGTCAGCGAGGCGTTGTTGTCCCGCGTACCTTCCCGTGATGTACGGGTGCCGATGCTGCCCGACCAATGCTCGCCTGGCCCGCCCAAGGCGATGCTGACGCTCAGGTCGACGCCTCGATTGCGCCGGTCGCCGGTACTCGCAGTGGCCGGACGGTCGAACACCGACAGGCGCCAGTTGGCATCACTGCCGCGTAATTTGCCGCGCTGGCTCCACCCCAGATCCAGGCCGGTGCCCTGGGTATTGCCTTCGCTATAGAACAGGCGCCCGTTGATCGATGTTTTGTTGCTCAGCCGATGGTTGATCGACAGCGACGAGTTACTGGTCTGTCCGACGAACACGTTGCGTTGGCGAATACGGGTGCCGTCAGGCAACGTTTCGTAAGTATTGCGCGTGTCCAACCAACTGCGCGTATGGTTGATCACCACGCTGCCCCGTCCATAGCTGTACAGGCCTTGCAGGTCCAGGCCGGTGCCATATCGCTCCGTCTGGTAGAAGTTGGCATACAGGCTGGTGCTGTTGGCGAGGGACCAGTCGACCGAGGTTCCGTATTGCAGTTTGTCCTGCACCTTGCGGGTGGACACCCCCATCACTACCCTGGGGTGGGCCAGGTAGTTGAGGCCAACCCCGGCGGTCATGAAGCCAGCCGGCTGGTCTTCCCAATTGCTGAACAACTTGGTTTCGCGACCGGCAAACAGGTTGTAGCGCCAGCGGTCGTCGACGTTACGCCAGTTGGTGGGCTTGTAGACCAATTCCTGGGTCGTGGCGGTGGTCTGGCCGTCCTCGATCAACCGTACCTCGACTTCGTAAATGCCACCGGGCAGAGGACGGGTGTCCAGGCTTTGCAGGCCGGCACTGACTGCCTGGGTATTGATCAGCAGCCCATTACGGTAGATCTCAACGGCCGCCTGGCGGCTGGCGGTGACATAGATCGGATACACGCTGGGCCGCGGATTGTTGATGACCAGGCTGTCGGAGCTGCCGAACATGACGCCCACGGCCGTGTCCGGGCTGCTGCCAAATGAGCGGATCTGACGGGTCAGCCCATCGGAGCCAGGCATGAAATAGCCCAGGCGAAAGAACTTGTTCTCCATTTCTCGCTGGGTATAGAACTCGTGGACGGCGTGGTAAAGCTTGTCGTCCGGCCCACCCTGGCGCGACAGTTGCAGATCCAGCGACTGGGTCCAGTTGCCCAGGCTGGAACTGGCGTTGACGCCATAACGCCCGCCTGTGTCCTGCTCCTGGCCCCCGTTGAGGTTGAGCTGGTTATTGAATATCAGGCCGAGGCTGCCATCCTGGGGCAGTTCGTAATAACGTTTTTCTTCGCCCGCTCGCTCCACTTTTTCGGTGAGGATCGACACCAGCGAATTTTCAAGACTGTAGTGCACCGCCAGCAGACCGGATGTGCACTCGGACTCACACGCCCCGAGTGGGCGTCCTTTCTTTAGCAGTTGCTCCCATTGTTCCCGATCACCCTGCGAGAACGGGCTGTCCTCGGTATCGGTGAACTCGAGCAACGTGATTCGATCATCCCGTGTCAATACCACCATGGCTTCGCCGAGATACTGTTGGTCAAGTTCCACACGAACCGCCAAAGGCACATCGAAGAAGTGGGCTTCGAAATCCGCAGGGAGGCCGCCGGCCTGACTGATCAGGCTACCGGGTGTCGTACCGGGGGAAGTCGGCGCAGCCATTGCGTTGGCGCATAAAAGCAGCGCAAGCGCACCGGCAATGCGTGTCATCGGAAACATCAACGAATTCTCTTCAACAAATAACCGGGTTGTTTCAGATGCGAGTCGGCCAGGCTTATGCCCGGCCGATCCGCGACAATGCCGCAGGCGATAAATGACCTATGGGCATCAATGGGTATTACAGAAGGCCGTCGCGAGGCATCGCGTCGAAGATCACGGTCATGTCAGCGGTGTAGAGGCCGTTTTGACTGTCCGCAGGCTTGGCCGCGGCGATGATCATGTCGGCCTGGGTACCGGGGGTAGAGGCTGCATCGCCGACAACTTGCTGAGGAATTTCATTCAAGGTGACGCCGTTGAAGGAAGTCCTCAGCGCAATGGTGTCACGACCGTTGAACAGCGAAGCCGGACCGCCCTGGATATAGGCATAGATCGAACCGTCGGTGTTCTTCACATCGAAAGTCTGGCGCACTTGGTTGAGGGTGCCGGTGACCAGGTTATAGGCCATGACTTCATCCTTACCGAACTCCGGGTCCCGTGGGAGTACATGGAAGTTCTTGGTCGGAATGGTGGCGCTGATATGGATGGAAGAACGCGCATCGTCGTCCGCGAATGCAACAGAGGCGCTCAGAGCAGCAGCTGTCAGGGAGGCGGCGGTAAGGAGTTGTTTCAGCATTTTTACACCTGTTCATATCAATAAAGAGAGTAGGTCGAGATCCCGCCAAATGACGGCCTGGCATGGCCTCTCGACGCCGGGGGCATGATCAACTCTTTTTACGTCAAAATAAGCAGGCTAATTCCCACAGGCATGTAGTATTTGGACCGCCCGAAAGTAAGAAAAAAACTCAAATACATTTAACAGACAACTTTACCTGTAAGAACTTACTTACAACTTCATAAATACGGCATTTAAATACGTGACGTATGCTTCGCGCACCCCTACTAATCCAAGGCTTAAGGTAAGGTTTGCATGAAAGCTTAGCTAAGCAACTATCAAGATATATCTTCTAACTAAAGATATATCTATACACGAGATATATCTGGTTTCAAAGATATATCTCTACTTCATATATGCAAACTGGAGAGCTGATAAATGACCAGCGTGACTTCCTCTGTCGATTTCGATGGCTTCGAGGGCCGCCTGGCGGCCCGTGATCGGGGCGTCCGAGGCCCACGGGTCTTTGCTGCCGGCGACCTGAAATTGCTATTGTTGTCCTTGATCGCGCAGGAGCCGTGCCATGGCTATGACCTGATCCGCCAGATCGAGGCCATGTTCGATGGCGCCTATAGCCCCAGCCCTGGGGTGATCTACCCGACCCTGACGTTTCTGGAAATGAATGCAATGATCGTCGGCGACACCGACGGCGGAAAAAAACGCTACAGCGCGACCGACGCCGGACGTCTATCCCTAGGGAACCAGGCTGGCGCGCTAGAAGAGATGCGTACGCGCATCGAAGCCCGCAAGCGCACGCTTCGCGGCCAGGCGCGGCCCCCTGAAGTCCACGAAGCGGTGTTTAACCTGCGGTGCGCGCTCCACCGCCACCCTGGCCGCTGGAACCCGGAAGAAATCCGGCGGGTACGTGATTTGCTCAACGACGCCGCCGAAGCCATCCTCGACGGTCCCGACCGTCCAACCGTTTCGGAGTAGAAGCATGACTGAAGTCGATCCAAACACCATCCACCGCGTCAGCCACGAGATCAAACGCCGCCGCCTGCAAGTGCTGCGGGTGCAAGACCTGACACCACGCATGCGCCGCATCACCGTCGGCGGACCGGAACTGGCCGGGTTCGTCAGCCTGGGCACGGACGATCACGTGAAGTTGCTGTTCCCGCAGAACGCCGAGGAACAGGCCGCCCTGGAAAACTTCAACCCCGGCGCCGGCAAGGCCCAGGGCGCGATGCCCGAGATGCGCGATTACACCCCGCGTCGCTACGACCTGGACACCCTCGAACTGGATATCGATTTCGTCCTCCACGGCGACGGCCCTGCTGCGACCTGGGCAGCCCAGGCGGCACCCGGGCAATACCTGAACATCGCCGGGCCACGGGGCTCGATGATCGTGCCGGATATTTTCGACAGCTACGTGCTGATCGGCGATGAAACCGCCCTTCCCGCCATTGCCCGCCGTCTCGAAGGCCTGGCACCCAACCGGCGGGCACTGGTGGTGGTGGAAGTGGAAAACGGTGCCGAACAGCAGATCCTTCAAAGCCCGGCCCAGGTGCAGGTGATCTGGGTACTGCGCGAAGGCCACCGCGACAGCCTGCTTCGCACCGTCCAGCAGCTGGAAATGCCCGGCGGCAAGCTGTACGCCTGGGTCGCGACCGAGAGCAAGGTGTCGCGGCAGATTCGCAAGGTGTTGCTGGAGGAGAAAGGGTTGGACTCGGATTTTGTCAAGGCGGTGGGGTATTGGAAGCTTGATGACAATGAGGAAGATTGAGGGCCGGGCGGTGCTGAAGTAACCTTCCTCTACTGACTGGACACAATCCTCTGTGGCGAGGGAGCTTGCTCCCGCTGGGCTGCGCAGCAGCCCCCTTAAAGCAGTCACC
>NZ_JBHFJB010000039.1:86866-88987 GCF_057334555.1 Pseudomonas sp. AGC41 | reverse complement strand
GCCCAGCGGGAGCAAGCTCCGTCGCCACGGAATCATTACCCGACATTCCATCCCACCAGGTACCCCGCCCCATGCTTTTCCTGATCGCCTACATAGGCAGCGTCGTGCTGATCAACTTCGCGTTCTCCGCCGCGCCGCACCTGGACATCATCTGGTCGGCCTGGGGCGGCCTGGTGTTCGTCCTGCGTGACATGGTGCAGACCCGCTTCGGTCATGGCGCCATCGCGGCGATGCTGGTGGCGCTGGTGCTGTCCTACGTCACCTCCGATCCAACCATCGCCCTGGCCAGCGCCACGGCATTCGCAGTGTCCGAATGCATCGACTGGCTGGTGTTCACCGTCACCCGGCGCCCGCTGCACGACCGATTGTGGATCAGCTCGGCCCTGAGCATTCCCCTGGATACCTTCATCTTTTTCGGCCTGATCGACGCCCTCACGCCAGGCGTGGTCATCACCGCTCTGCTGTCGAAATTCGCCGGGGTCACGGCCGTCTGGCTGATCATGGCCTGGCGTCTGCGCAAACAGGCCGTCGCCGGCTGACGCGGTTCATGTAAAATGCCGCGCTTTCTCCCCATGGGAAGCTCGCCCGGCGCGCGCCCCGATGATCCGCTCCTGTTTGAGGACCTTCAGATGACCCGTATCGGAACCCCATTGTCGCCCACTGCGACCCGCGTTTTGTTGTGTGGCAGCGGTGAGCTGGGCAAGGAAGTGGTAATCGAACTGCAGCGCCTGGGCGTTGAAGTGATTGCCGTGGATCGCTACGCCAACGCGCCGGCCATGCAAGTGGCCCACCGCAGCCACGTGATCAACATGCTCGACGGCGCGGCCCTGCGCGCAGTGATCGAGGCCGAGAAGCCGCACTACATCGTGCCGGAAATCGAAGCCATTGCCACCGCGACGCTGGTGGAACTGGAGGCCGAAGGCTTCACCGTGATCCCGACCGCCCGCGCCGCGCAACTGACCATGAACCGCGAAGGCATCCGCCGCCTGGCCGCCGAAGAACTCGGTCTGCCGACCTCGCCGTACTTTTTCGCCGATACCGTGGAAGACTACCGCAAGGCCGTCGAGACCCTGGGTTTCCCGTGCGTGGTCAAGCCGGTGATGAGCTCTTCGGGCAAAGGCCAGAGCCTGCTGCGCAGCGCCGATGACGTGCAGAAAGCCTGGGACTATGCCCAGGAAGGCGGCCGTGCCGGCAAGGGTCGGGTGATCATCGAAGGCTTCATCGACTTCGACTACGAAATTACCCTGCTTACCGTGCGCCACATCGGCGGCACCACGTTCTGCGCGCCGGTCGGCCACCGTCAGGAAAAGGGCGACTATCAGGAATCCTGGCAGCCACAGGCCATGAGCCCGGTGGCCCTGGCCGAATCCGAGCGCGTCGCCAAAGCGGTGACCGAGGCCTTGGGTGGTCGTGGCCTGTTTGGCGTCGAACTGTTCATCAAGGGTGACCAGGTATGGTTCAGCGAAGTCTCGCCGCGCCCGCACGACACCGGTCTGGTGACGCTGATCTCCCAGGATCTGTCGCAATTCGCCCTGCACGCCCGCGCCATTCTTGGCCTGCCGATTCCGCTGATCCGCCAGTTCGGCCCATCGGCTTCGGCGGTGATCCTGGTGGAAGGCCAGTCGACGCAGACCGCCTTCGCCAACCTCGGCGCCGCCCTGAGCGAACCGGACACCGCCCTGCGCCTGTTCGGCAAGCCGGAAGTCAACGGCCAGCGCCGCCTGGGCGTAGCCCTGGCCCGCGACGAATCGATCGAAGCCGCCCGCGCCAAGGCAACCCGTGCTTCGCAGGCGGTCAAGATCGAACTCTAAAACAGGCTGAGCGCAACCCCAAGGCTGAGCACGATCCCCTGTGGCGAGGGAGCTTGCTCCCGCTGGGCTGCGAAGCGGCCCCTGCTTTGCCAGCCATCCCACTGCTGGGGATGCTGACGCATCCAGCGGGAGCAAGCTCCCTCGCCACAAAAGCTCAAAGCTCAAAAGCTCAAAAGCTCAAAAGCTCAAAGCTCAAAAGCTCAAAAGCTCAAAGCTCAAAAGCTCAAAAGCTCAAAAGCTCAAAAGCTCAGAGGCCTGCGTTCGCAGAGACTCCGCGCTACAAAAAAAGGCGACACCCGCAAGGGTGTCG
>NZ_JBHFJB010000039.1:78524-86846 GCF_057334555.1 Pseudomonas sp. AGC41 | reverse complement strand
GCCCCCTTTTTCTTGGGCGCGGTTCTGCTTAATCCGGCAGCTTGTAGGCGATCACATAATCGCCCTGCTTGGTCCCCAGCGAGCCATGGCCGCCGGCTACGACCAGCACGTATTGCTTGCCGTCCTTGCCGGTGTAGGTCATCGGCGTGGTCTGGGCGCCGGCGGGCAGGCGGCCTTCCCACAGCTGCTTGCCGTTCTTCACGTCATAGGCGCGCAAGTACTGGTCAAGCGTGCCGCTCAGGAACGCCAGGCCACTGGCGGTGGTGAACGTGCCACCCAGGCTCGGGACGCCCATGCTCAGCGGGATCGGAACCGGCGAGCTGTCGCGCACGGTGCCGTTCTTGTGCTTCCACAGGGTCTTGTTGTTGGTCAGGTCGACGGCCGCTACATAACCCCAGGCCGGTGCCTGGCAAGGCAGCCCCATTGGCGAAAGCAGCGCTTCGAGGATCACACCATACGGCGCGCCCTTGTTCGGCTGAACGCCTTCGGTTTCGCTCTTGCGACCCGGGCCACCGGCCACTTCCGCCGCCGGCACCAGTTTCGACTTGAACGCCATGTAGCTCGGGTTGACGAAAGCGATCTGGCGCACCGGATCCACCGAGATACCGCCCCAGTCGAACACACCGAAGTTGCCTGGATAGACGATCGAGCCCTGCAATGACGGCGGTGTGAACATGCCCTCGTAGCGCAGCGACTTGAAGTCGATCCGGCAGAGCATCTGGTCGAACGGGGTCACGCCCCACATGTCGCGTTCCTGGAGGTCCGGCGGCACGAAGTTCAGGTCGGACATCGGTTGGGTCGGTGAAGTGAAGTCGCCTTCCACCGCGCCTTGCGGCACCGGGATCTCCTTGATCGGCACGATCGGCTGGCCGTTGCTGCGGTCCAGCACGTAGATGCTGCCCTGCTTGGTCGAAGCCAGCACGGCCGGTTTCACGCCGTCAGCAGTCTTGAGGTCCATCAGGGTCGGCTGGCCGCCGACGTCCATGTCCCACAGGTCGTGATGGGTGAACTGGAAGTACCAGCGCACCTTGCCGGTGGCGATGTCCAGCGCGGTCAAGCCGGCAGCGTATTTTTCCGACTCGGGCGTGCGGAAACCACCGAACTGGTCAGGCGTCTGGTTGCCCATCGGCAGGTAGAGCATGCCGAGTTTTTCGTCGACGCTGAACATCGACCACATGTTTGGCGAGTTGCGCGTATAGGTCTGGCCTTCGGCAATCGGCGTGGTGTCGTCCGG
The DNA here is from genome assembly GCF_057334555.1 of Pseudomonas sp. AGC41. Taxonomy (NCBI): domain Bacteria; kingdom Pseudomonadati; phylum Pseudomonadota; class Gammaproteobacteria; order Pseudomonadales; family Pseudomonadaceae; genus Pseudomonas; species Pseudomonas sp. AGC41. The sequence continues at coordinate 85,612 of NZ_JBHFJB010000039.1, read as the reverse complement.
ATTGCCGCTGTCCCAGTTCCACACCAGCTTGCCGGTGTGCACGTCGTAGGCACGGATGACACCGCTTGGCTCGTCGGTGGAAACGTTATCGGTGACGTGGCCGCCGATCACAACCAGGTTCTGGGTGACCGCCGGTGGCGAGGTGGAGTAGTAACCGCCGGCGGTGAAACCACCGATGTTGGCGGTCAGGTCGACCTGGCCCTTGTCGCCGAAGTCTTCGCACATCTTGCCGGTGTCGGCGTTGAGGGCGATCAGGCGAGTGTCGGCGGTTGGCAGGAAGATCCGCCGTGGGCACACGGTGCTGGCCGGCGTGGTGCTGGCGGCGCCGGTCGGGCTCTGCTCGGCCGAGGCGTACACGGCGTCGTCGTGATAGCTCACGCCGCGGCAGGTCATGTGGGCCCAACCCTTGAAGTTTTCCGCATTCTGCGTGGAAAGCTTCGGATCGAAACGCCAGATTTCCTTGCCGGTTTCTGGCTCCAGCGCAATCACCTGGCTGTGCGGCGTGCACACGTAGAGCATGCCGTTGGCCTTGAGCGGGGTGTTTTCAGCGGTGGTCTCGCCCGGGTCGTTCGGCCCTGGCAGGTCACCGGTGCGGAAGGTCCAGGCTTCCTTCAACTGGCTGACGTTCTGTGGGGTGATCTGGGCCAATGGCGAATAACGGTCGCCGTGGGCGCTGCGGCCGTAGGAGTTCCAGTCCCCGTCCGGCATCGCCGGTGCGGTGTTGGCCATGCCCGGCACACTGTCGCGGTCCAGTTGGCCCTTGATTTCACCCGGGTTGGTGAACTGACTGGCGAGCGCGGCGATACCGGCGATGATCACCGCAGCGCCCAATGCGCGGGTGCCCATCGGCGACGCATCGGCAGTCAGCAACGGCCGGCGGAACCATGGCAGCAGCATGACGACGCCCAGGGCGAACAGCATCGCCAAGCGCGGCACCAGTTGCCACCAGTCCAGGCCCACTTCCCACAGGGCCCATACGGTACTGGCGAACAGCACCAGCGCATACAGCCCCAACGCCGCACGGCGAGCGAGGATCAGTAGGACGCCGGTCAGCGCCAGGCCGATACCGGCCAGCAGGTAATACAGCGAGCCGCCGAGCGTGCTCAGCTTGATTCCCCCGGCCAACAGGGCCAGGCCCATCAATAGAAGCAGAATGCCGAGCAGGCTCGGTAACAGACGGCTTCGACTCAAAGCACCCTCAGTGCTCATAGTGTGTATCTCCGTGACGTTTTAAAGAGTCCCGCGCAAGTAATCACTTTAGATGACGATCTCGCGCAGGCATGGTTCAGTAAAAAAGTGATCGGTTGACGCGCTGCCGCTGGGCTTGCGTTGGCCATCAGAACGACGACTGGATCCCGTCGATCGGCGCGTCGTCCGCCTGGCGGCGAGTCCGGACAGCGCTGTCTGGCAGAGTCCGGGCATCAAACATAAAGAAGGGTTTCTTGATCTTTTTTCTAGGGATTGAACAAACGCAAACGCTCTGGCAGGCCAGCAGAACCGTTTCAGCAAGCGGCGCAAGGATAATGTTCTGTTACAAATAGCGAAAGCGCTTTTACCGACAAGGAGCCTTTCGGATTCGGTAACAGTCAAACAGGCTTCAACGTCGTCTGTCGGCGCTTTCAAGCGCGACGCTTCCACCCGAACGGCACCTCGGCTAAGGTGCGCGGCATATCACTTACCTGGCGTACAGGCTTCATGACCGAACACAACGACAACCCACTGCACGGCGTGACGCTGGAGCAGATCCTCAATGCCCTGGTGCAACACTACGAGTGGTCGGGGCTGGCCGAACGCATCGATATCCGCTGTTTCAAGAGTGACCCGAGCATCAAGTCGAGCCTGACCTTCCTGCGCAAGACGCCGTGGGCGCGGGAAAAAGTCGAGCGCCTGTACGTCAAGCTGATGCGCACGAAACGGCCGGTGTGAGTCGTGGGCGTTGGAATTCCCCTGCGGCGCGGCTTCGTGTCGATGGCGGCACTGCTCGGCTGGTCGGGTCTGAGCATCCAGTTGTATTTGATTCTGCTGGGGCGTTGGGAACTGGGCGCGAGCCTGCTGGGCGGGCTGGTGAATTGCTTCAGTTTTTTCACGGTGCAGACCAATACGCTGGTGGCGGTGGTGCTCAGCTTCGAACTGACCCACCGCGATTCAGCGGCGCGGCGCTGGTTCCTCGGGCCAGCGGTACGCAGCGGTATCGCCGTGAGCATTGCCCTGGTTGGCCTGGCCTACAGTCTGCTGCTGCGCCACCTCTGGCATCCCGAAGGCTGGCAGTTCATTGCCGACGAACTGCTGCACGACGTGATGCCCGTGCTGTTTATCGGCTACTGGTGGTTCTGCGTGCCGAAGGGCAGCTTGCGCCTGCGCCACATTGGGCTGTGGATGCTTTATCCATTGGTGTACTTCGGTTATATCCTGCTGCGCGGGAATCTGCTGGCGGCCTACCCCTACCCTTTCATTGATGTGGCGACTCTGGGTTATCCACAGGTGCTGATCAACGCCGGAGGGATATTGGCGGGGTTTATCGGGATCGCGCTGGGGGTGGTGGGGTTGGATCGGTGGGTTGGACGACGATCGATTAAAGCCTTGTGAGATGCCCTTGTGGCGCGTAATCACAATCAAGGTTTCGCCGGCAACATCCACACCAACCCACTGGCCTTGGCCCGTTCGTGACACAACGCCAGGACGCCGCGCCGCTCTTCATTGTCCATCCGGCTCCAGCGGGTGATTTCCGCCACCGTGCGCTGGCAACCGGTGCAGATGTCGTCATCGTCCAGCGCGCAGATGTTTACGCAGGGCGAGGGAACCGGGCGCTCAACCGGGCTCATTGTTCTTGCTCGACCAAGTCGCGGGCATAACGCTGCGAATTGTGCACATAGTGCGCCGCGCTGGCTTCGAGCATCTTCTTCTGGGCCTCGGTCAGCTCGCGCACGACCTTGCCCGGCGAGCCCATCACCAGCGAACCGTCGGGAATCTCCTTGCCTTCGCCAATCAGCGAGTTGGCGCCGATGATGCAGTTCCTGCCAATCTTCGCGCCGTTGAGGATCACCGCGTTGATGCCGATCAGGCTGTAATCCCCCACCGTGCAGCCGTGGAGCATGGCGTTGTGGCCAATGGTCACGCCGGTGCCGATGGTCAGCGGGAAACCCATATCAGTGTGCATCACGGTGCCGTCCTGCACGTTGCTGTTCCTGCCGATCAGGATCAGTTCGTTGTCGCCGCGCAGCACGGCGTTGAACCAGACATTGGCGCCTTCTTCGAGGCGGACCTTGCCCACCAGCGTGGCGTTGGGCGCGACCCAGCTCTGTGGGTGGGTTTCGACACGGGCATCGCCCAGGCGGTATTTCATGGGAGTCCTCGGGGCGTCAGGTATTGATGAAACTCTTGGGCGGTGTGTGCAGGTCGATACCGGCGTCGTACAGCAGATTGACCAGCTCGACGATCATGATCGCCGTCAGGCCCCAGATCTTGTATTCGCCGAAGCGATAACTGGGCACATACCAGCTGCGGCCCTGATAATCGATGCGGTGGGTGTGCTCGCGTGGGTCCTTGCGGAAAAACTCCAGCGGCACGCTGAAGACCGCGGCGATCTCGGCATCGTTGGCCTGGTACTCGACGTAATCGGGGATCACCCCGACATACGGCGTGACCTTGATGCCATGCAGGGAAATCAGCGGGCTGAGGGGGCCGATTACTTCCACCAGGCCAGGCGGCAAGCCGATTTCCTCTTCGGCTTCGCGCAGGGCAGTGAAAATCAGGTCCGGGTCTTCCGGGTCGCGGCGCCCCCCGGGGAAAGCCACTTCGCCGCCATGGGTCGAGAGCCCGCTGGCGCGCAAAGTCAGGACCAGTTCCGGCTCGTCGCTGCGGGTGATCGGCACCAGCACCGCCGCTTCAGGGAAACGCCGATCGGTCTCCAGATCGCGCGGCGTATGGTTGCTTACTCGATGCAGTAGCTCGTCCAGCATGAGACTTCTCGATTTATTCGCTGCCTAGCATCATGCACCAATCAGCCAAGCGGCCCAAGCCCCGCACCGCGTCATGTCGCGAAACGACAACTTGCCGACACCCGCCCGCACACGCCAAGATAGGCGCAGCCTTCAGGAATCCAAGCATGAAATTCTGCAGCCAGTGCGGTAACCCGGTGACCCAGCGCATACCCGAGGGCGACTCGCGCCTGCGCTTCGTCTGCGACACCTGCCACACCATCCATTATCAGAACCCCAATATCGTTGCCGGATGTGTACCGACTTGGGGTAGCAAGGTGCTTTTATGCCGCCGCGCCATCGAGCCGCGCCGCGGTTATTGGACGTTGCCGGCGGGCTTCATGGAAAACGGCGAAACCGTCGAACAGGCCGCCGTGCGTGAAACCGCCGAGGAAGCCTGCGCCCGGGTGCGAAACCTGAGCATCTATACGTTGATCGACGTACCGCACATCAGCCAGGTGCATGTATTCTTCCGCGCCGAGCTGGTCGACATGGATTTTGCCGCCGGGCCCGAGAGCCTGGAAGTGCAGCTGTTCGAAGAAACCGAAATTCCCTGGGACGAGCTGGCTTTCCGCACGGTGGGCCGTACCCTGGAATACTTTTACGCTGACCGACGGGCCGAGGATTACCCGGTACGATCCGAGTCGATACCACCGCTGGCCCAGCCTGCCAATACCTGAACATCAATATAGTCGCGACACCTCTAGGGATATCGTTTTAATGCGCTGGTTGCTTGTCCTGTTCTGCCTGTCGTTCACCGCTGTGTCCCAAGCCGCCGCCGTGGGAACCTATAACGGCAAGGTCATTGAAAAAGTCCTGGTGCTGAAGTCCGCCCATCAATTGCAATTGATCAACGACGGCAAGCCGCTCAAGACCTATCGCATCTCCCTGGGCAAAGGCGCCAAGAAAGGCCCCAAGCTGATCGAAGGCGACAAGCGCACCCCTGAGGGTTTCTACTGGCTGGACTGGCGCAAGACCAGCGAGCGCTTCTACCTGTCGATGCACATTTCCTACCCCAACATCAGCGACGCCGCCCGCGCCCGCCGCGAAGGCGTGGAGCCGGGGGGGATGATCATGATCCATGGCACGCCGGATTCGGAGGAGAACCCCGAGCAGTTGTTCCATACGCTGGACTGGACCGATGGCTGCATCGCCATGCGCAATGTGGATATGCGTGAGGTGTGGAACCTGGTGCCGGATGGGACGATGATCGAGATTCGCCCGTAACCCCATTTTCCCTGTGGAGAGAAAGCTCTTGTGGCGAGGCAGATTGCTCCCGCTGGGCTGCGCAGCCCCCTCGCCACAGGTTCGCTTGGGGAATGGCAGGACTACCGCGGCTCGATGTGAGCAATCATCAACTGCACCGTTTCCTGGCCACGAAACTCGTTGAGGTCAAGCTTGTAGGCCAACTCCACCCAGCGCACGGTGGGGTTGGGCCAGATCTCGCGATCAATGCCGAAGGCTATGCCATCGAGTTTCACCGAACCGCACTCGGTCTTGAGAATGACCTTCAGGTGCCGTTCGCCCACCACTCGCTGCTCGACCAACTGGAACACGCCGTGAAACACCGGCTCCGGGAAATGCTGCCCCCATGGCCCGGCGTGACGCAGTGCCCGGGCCAATTCCAGGTGGAACTCCTCCACCGCCAGAGAGCCATCCGACAGCAGCCGCCCCGTCAGGTCTTCTTCACGCAGTTGCCGGCGTACCTCTTCGTCAAAAGCCTCGGCGAATAACGGGAAGTTCGCCTCCGGCAACGTCAGCCCCGCTGCCATGGCGTGACCGCCGTATTTGCTGATCAGGGTCGGATGCTGCGCCGCGACAACGCTCAACGCATCGCGGATATGAAAGCCCGGCACCGAGCGACCCGACCCTTTGAGCAGGCCGTCCCCGGCATCGGCGAAGGCAATGGTCGGACGGAAGTAGCGCTCCTTCATGCGTGACGCCAGGATGCCGATGACGCCTTGGTGCCACTGCGGATCGAACAGGCACAAGCCGAATGGCATCGACTCCACCGGCAGGTCCTTGAGCTGGGCCAGGGCTTCACGCTGCATGCCTTGCTCGATGGATTTGCGGTCCTGGTTCATGCCATCCAGCTGCGCCGCCATTTCCCGTGCCAGCGCCGGGTCATCGGTGAGCAGGCATTCGATGCCCAGGCTCATGTCGTCCAACCGCCCCGCCGCATTCAGGCGCGGCCCGAGGATGAATCCGAGGTCGGTGGAGGTAATGCGCGAGTGCTCGCGCTTGGCCACTTCCAGGATGGCCTTGATGCCAGGCCGGGCGCGTCCCGCACGAATGCGCTCCAGGCCCTGGTGCACCAGGATCCGGTTGTTGGCATCCAGCGGCACCACGTCGGCGACGCTGCCCAGCGCCACCAGGTCGAGCAATTCGCCGATGTTCGGTTGCGGCTTGCTGGCATACCAACCGAGGCTGCGCAGACGGGCCCGCAGGGCCATCAGCACATAAAAGATCACCCCGACGCCCGCCAGTGCCTTGCTCGGGAATTCACAACCGGGCTGGTTCGGGTTGACGATGGCATCGGCCGCCGGCAATTCGAGCCCCGGCAAGTGGTGGTCGGTGACCAGCACCTTGAGGCCGGCCGCTTTCGCCGCTGTCACGCCTTCCACGCTGGAGATGCCGTTGTCCACGGTGATCAACAATTGCGGCGCGCGTGTCAGGGCGACTTCGACGATTTCCGGGGTGAGGCCATAGCCATATTCAAAGCGATTGGGCACCAGGTAGTCGACATGGGCCGCACCGAGCAGGCGCAGACCAAGCATGCCCACGGTACTGGCGGTCGCGCCATCGGCATCAAAATCGCCGACGATGAGAATCCGCTGGCGTTGCTCCAGCGCCACCACCAGCAGGTCCACCGCGGCATCGATCCCCTTGAGCTGCTGATAAGGAATCAGACGCGCCAGGCTCTTGTCCAGCTCCGCTTCGGACTGCACGCCACGTGCTGCGTAAAGACGGGTCAACAACGGCGGCAGGTCACCGAGAAACGGCAGGGTGGCGGGTAACTGGCGGGGTTCTATGCGCATGGGGTAACGATCATTTCTCTATTTTTGTAGATCCTGTGGCGAGGGAGCTTGCTCCCGCTGGGCTGCGTAGCGG
>NZ_JBHFJB010000039.1:76485-78467 GCF_057334555.1 Pseudomonas sp. AGC41 | reverse complement strand
AGCAAGCTCCTTCGCCACAAAGCGTTCACTTGATACAGGGTCAACGGCTCAACCGCGCTCGCCCAGCAACCATTGCAGCTGAACCTCATGCTGGCCACGGTCGTCGGTCACGAAAATCGTCCCTTCGCTGATCATCACGTCCCACTTGATCACCCGTGGCATGTCCTTGGCCAGGGTTTCGAGCACTTCCTGGGGGACGGCGGCGATGTTGACGTTCTTCAGGTTCTTCACCGCGGGGATCACCTTGCCTTCCCAGACCCGCAGGCTGCCGTAGGCCAGCAGGCTGGTGCGCTCGGTGCGGCGCGAGCACCAGGTCAGGCGATCGGCATCCGGCTGGCCGACTTCGATCCAGTGCAGCACACGGTCATCCAGGCTTTTTTCCCACAATGCAGGTTCGTCGACATCCGACAGCCCACGACCAAACGCCAGCAGCTCGTTGTACCAGAACGCGTAGGCCAGCAGGCGCACGGTCATGCGCTCTTCGGTTTCCGAAGGATGGCGGGCAATGGTCTGCTTCACATTCTCGTAAACGCTGCGGTCGAGGTCGGTGAGGTTCAGTTCAAACTTGTAGGTCGTGGACGGCTGGGCCATGAACGGGCTTCTTGATACGAGGAAAGGCGGCAAGTCTAACCGATGCGACGGCTAATCCACGAATTGCCGACCATCAACCTGCGGCGACGACAGTCAGCCTATGATAAAACGCTCTATTCGTTCTGCCTTTGCCCTACAGGATCCGTCATGTCACCTACAGCCAAACCCCTTGCGGGCGTCAAGGTCATCGAACTCGGCACGCTGATCGCCGGCCCTTTTGCCGCGCGGATCTGCGGTGAATTCGGTGCCGAGGTCATCAAGGTCGAATCGCCGGACGGCGGCGATCCGCTGCGCAAGTGGCGCAAGTTGTATGAAAGTACGTCCTTGTGGTGGTTCGTCCAGGCACGCAACAAGAAGTCCGTGACACTGAACCTCAAGCACCCCGAAGGCTTGGCAATTCTAAAAAAACTGCTCGGCGAAGCTGACATCCTGATCGAGAACTTTCGTCCCGGCGTGCTGGAAAAGCTCGGCCTGGGCTGGGACGTGTTACACGCACTGAATCCGAAACTGGTCATGGTCCGGCTATCGGGCTTCGGCCAGACCGGGCCGATGAAGGATCAGCCCGGTTTCGGCGCCGTCGGTGAGTCGATGGGCGGCCTGCGTTACATCACCGGTTTCGAGGACCGCCCACCGGTGCGCACCGGTATCTCCATCGGCGACTCGATCGCCGCGCTCTGGGGAGTGATCGGCGCGCTGATGGCCTTGCGTCACCGGGAGGTCAACGGCGGGACCGGCCAGGTCGTGGACGTGGCGTTATACGAAGCGATTTTCGCCATGATGGAAAGCATGGTGCCGGAATTCGACGTGTTCGGTTTCATCCGCGAACGCACCGGCAACATCATGCCCGGTATCACGCCGTCATCCATCCACACCAGCGCCGACGGCAAGCATGTACAGATCGGCGCCAACGGTGACGCCATCTTCAAGCGTTTCATGCAGGTCATTGGCCGGGACGACCTGGCAAATGACCCGCAGTTGGCCAGCAACGATGGCCGTGACGAACGCCGCGACGAGTTGTATGGGGTCATTGATCGCTGGGTCAACTCGCTGCCATTGGATGCCGTCATCGACCAGCTGAACCAGGCTGGAGTGCCGGCGAGCCGGATCTTCAGCGCGGAGGACATGTTCAGCGACCCGCAATTCCTCGCCCGCGAGATGTTCCTGCAAGCCAGGCTGCCGGATGGCAAGGCGTTCAAGATGCCTGGGATTGTACCGAAGCTTTCCGACACGCCAGGGGCCGCCGAATGGGTCGGGCCTGCATTGGGGGAGCACACGGTACAGGTGCTCGCTGAGCTTGGCTACGATGCGCAACAGGTCGCCAGGCTGCGCACCGATGGCGCCGTTTGAGGAACAAATCTTCGGATAGAGGAAGATCCAAAGTGGGGGGGGGG
>NZ_JBHFJB010000039.1:70426-76463 GCF_057334555.1 Pseudomonas sp. AGC41 | reverse complement strand
GGTCAACCTGCTATTGACCGACAAACCGCTTTCGCGAGCAGGCTCGCTCCCACAAGGGTTCTGTTTTGCCTGACGCAGAGCACCCTGGCCATAAACACCAGGCAAAAAGAAACCCCGAGAAGTGGGGAGACAACTCGGGGTTAAACGTGACCCTTAAAGGTCCGTACAACAAGCCACAAACACCGGAGCACAATGCTTGCTCTTGTTGGTAAAAAGTCTGACTCGCTAGAACGTAGGAAGGTTCCCGCGGGATGTCACTCAATTGGCAGCAAGCATGACCTTGTCGCGCGCCACGTTACGTAACGCCGCGATGACACACGGCTCCAGGCGCCCCTCGGCAATCAGCACATCGCGATGCAGGCCGTCGACCACGTCGGTCAGTTGGCGCTTGTCGGTCAACTGGGCCTGGTTGAACAGCCGCTCGACCATGATCGCCCCTGAGGGATTCTTCAGCGTTACCAGGCATTCGCCTTTGGTACCGGAGGGCGTGAGCGTGACCTGATACGGGCTCAAGGCTTCATTGAGCAACAGGCTGATACTTTCCATTCGATCACCCTTCAATAGTCCGAAAAAAAACAACTGCACATTAAGTGACCCCGCGGCCCGGCGGAAAGTTCGCCAGCGCAACGAACCGGCGCAATGGCGACCTGTTCAACCGAGCATGCGCGTCAAATATGACAGCTGGATATCAGCCCCAGCTGAGGCAGTCGATCAAGCCGGCAGCCGCTTGGAACGATCCCACCGGCGCCCAACCTCGACCCACCCGCCCAGCACGCCGCGCAATTGGCCGTCGGCGGCATATAAGGGCACCGACCAGTGATAAATATCCTGCAATGTACCGCGCAACATCAGCTGGCGATCAACAAATCGAGGCTGACGGGTTCGCAGCTGCTCCATCAGCTCACCGTGCAACAGCTCGGCGGTCGCCGACGGCATCGCTGCGGACTCGGTCAGACGCGTACCTCGCAGCGTCTCGAAGCGAGTTGCAAACCGCTCCTCATAACTTTTGTTGCACATGATCAGTCGCCCTTCGAGGTCTCGAATGAAGATCGGATCGGGAATGGCCTCCATCAAGGCTCGCTGGAGCGTCAGTTGGTCGTTGAGCACGGCCTCGGCCTTGAGACGCTGTTCAATCTGGCCCTGCAAGCGGCGGCTCCAGAGCAACGACAACAGGCCGAATACCCCTGCCACGATCACACACCAATAGCCCTGCAGCGGGATGCTCGACCAGAATGACGGTTGCTTATCCGGCATTTGTTCGGCGAACCACTTGGAGCGCAGCGCGCGCATGTCTTCGGCCGGAAACGCTTCCAGCGCCTTGTTGAGGATACCCAGCAACGTTTGAGAATCCTGACGCACAGCCAGATAGTCGGGTTCCCACCGGCCTTCGAGACTGCCGCCCACTTGTAATTGCCCCACGGGATAGAGGTGCGCGGCGGTTTCGCTTTCGATGGTGGCATAGGCTTCGCGGTTTTCCACCAAGGCCCTTGCCTCGGCCTGGGTCATGACCGTGCGTAACCCGACGGCGGGATACTCGCGCCGGATTTCCGCTTCAAGGGCATGCCGTGCCGGCAACGCCAGCACCTTGCCAGCCAACTGATCCAGCGAACGAAGCGCGGGTTCGCCCTCACGGCCAACGAATACCCAGTCGAAACCGCCAAACGCATGGCTGAAATTCAAAATAGCCCTGCGCTCGTCATTCATCGCCAGGAGTGTGGACATGTCGGCTTCGCCGTTCTCCAGCATTTCTATCAACTGATCGGCAGAGAACGACTCCCGATGGACGAATTCAAGTCCGGTCATCTGTTCGATGGACCGCAGAATGTCAGCGTTCAGGCCGCTCCATTCTCCGCGTGCATTTTTGAACAGGTACAGCGGGATTTGCATCGACGCCACCACGACACGCGGGTTCTGCCTGATCCAGTCCAGTTCCCGGGCCTCGAGCACCAATCTTTCGCCGGCTTCGAGCGGTGGCTGTTTGGGAGTCGTCGACGGGTCCGCCCCGCCCCATTGCGTCCAGTACATCAGGGCGAAGCCCATCATCCAGCTCAACGCCGGTTTGCATCGGTTAACGAACAGCATCTGCACTTCCTTCGAGATAGCTCGCCCGTTCCTTATCGGGCGAAAACCCGACCATTTTGGCATGCAGAAACGAAGAAGCCCGTCAGGAGACGGGCTTCAAGATGTGACAGTTTCCAGCGATCAGAGCGGCTTGCCGCGGTTGCCATGCTGGCTGACAAAGGCCTGCACGGCCTTCAGATCATTAGGCAATACGGTGCAACGCTCGTCTCGTTCAAACAAATCAGAAAGATGTGCAGGCAGCTCAAGCGCTTTTCCTACGCCAGCCTTCTCCACTGCTTCCGGAAACTTCACCGGGTGAGCGGTGCCCAGGATGACCATCGGAATATCCAGGCTGCGGCGGCACTCGCGCGCCGCTCGTACCCCGATGGCGGTGTGCGGATCGAGCAATTCACCGCTCTGCTCGAACACCTCGGCGATGGTTTCGCAGGTCTGCGCGTCATCCACCGCCAGGGAGTCGAACAGCTTGCGGGCTTCGGTCCAGCGCTCGGCCTCGACGCTGAACCCACAGCCCTGGCGGAAGCTGTCCATCAAGCCAGCAATCGCCACGCCATTGCGGCCGTGCAGGTCGAACAGCAACCGCTCGAAATTCGACGAGACCATGATGTCCATCGACGGCGACAACGTGGCATGCAGGGTTTCCTTCACGTACTGGTTGCCGCTCATGAAGCGGTGCAGGATGTCGTTGCGGTTGGTGGCGACGATCAACTGGTTGATCGGCAGCCCCATGTTGCGTGCCAGGTAACCGGCAAAAATATCGCCGAAATTGCCGGTCGGCACCGAGAACGCCACCGAACGGGCCGGGCCGCCCAACTGCAGGGCCGCGTGGAAGTAATAGACAATCTGGGCCATGATCCGCGCCCAGTTGATCGAGTTCACCGCCACCAGCCGGGTGCCCTTGAGGAAGCTCTGGTCGGCGAAGCTGGCCTTGACCATTTCCTGGCAGTCGTCGAAGTTGCCTTCGATGGCGATGTTGTGGATGTTATCGCCGAAAATCGTCGTCATCTGCCGACGCTGCACTTCCGAGACGCGGTTGTGCGGATGCAGGATGAAAATGTCGACGTTCTCGCAATGCTTGCAGCCTTCGATGGCGGCCGAACCGGTGTCGCCGGAGGTAGCACCGACAATCACCACGCGCTCGCCACGCTTTTGCAGCACATAGTCCAGCAGGCGACCGAGCAGTTGCAGAGCGAAATCCTTGAAAGCCAGGGTCGGGCCGTGGAACAGCTCCATCACCCATTCGTTACCGTTGAGCTGGCGCAACGGCGCAATGGCGTTGTGGGAAAAGACACCGTAGGTCTCTTCCAGGATCTTCTTGAAATCAGCGTCCGGAATGCTGCCGGTGACAAACGGGCGCATCACTCGGAAGGCCAGCTCGTGATACGGCAGGCCGGCCCAGGAAGCGATTTCTTCCTGGGTAAAGCGCGGCAGATTCTCCGGCACATAGAGGCCGCCGTCCGTGGCCAGGCCGGCCAGCAGGACATCTTCGAAATTCAGGGCCGGTGCCTGGCCGCGGGTACTGATATAGCGCATAGGGGCAAACCTTCGGTTTGAGCTTCAAGCCTCAAGCTATAAGCTACAAGTGAAAAGCGGCTCGGCTTCTACTTGCAGCTTGCAGCTTATAGCTTGCCGCTAAATTAGTTCAAATGCTCGACGCGGATACGGACCACCGGGCCAACGACTCCCTGAAGTGCCTCCAACGCAGCGATCGCATCGTTGATGCGTTGCTCGACCACGCGGTGGGTCAGCAGGATCATCGGCACCAGGCCGTCGTGCTCCTCGACCTCCTTCTGCATGATCGACTCGATATTGATGCCACGTTCCGAAAGAATGCTGGCAACCTGGGCCAGTACTCCCGGATGGTCCTTCGCCTGAATACGCAGGTAGTAGGCACTTTCGCAGGCTTCGATCGGAAGAATCGGGTGATCCGACAGCGAGTCCGGCTGGAACGCCAGATGCGGCACGCGATTTTCCGGGTCGGATGTCATGGCGCGAACCACGTCCACCAGGTCGGCCACTACCGACGAAGCGGTCGGCTCCATGCCGGCACCGGCGCCGTAGAACAAGGTCGAGCCGGCGGCGTCGCCGTTGACCATTACCGCATTCATCACGCCGTTGACGTTGGCGATCAGGCGGTCGGCCGGGATCAGCGTCGGATGCACACGCAACTCGATGCCGCTGGCAGTGCTGCGCGCCACGCCCAAATGCTTGATGCGATAGCCCAAGGCCTCGGCGTAGTTCACGTCGGCTGTGGTCAGCTTGGTGATGCCTTCGGTGTAGGCCTTGTCGAACTGCAGCGGAATACCGAAGGCGATCGACGCGAGGATCGTCAGCTTGTGCGCCGCATCGATGCCTTCCACGTCGAACGTCGGGTCCGCCTCGGCGTAGCCCAACGCCTGGGCTTCGGCCAGCACGTCTTCAAAGGTGCGGCCCTTTTCGCGCATCTCGGTGAGGATGAAGTTGCCGGTACCGTTGATGATCCCGGCCACCCAGTTGATCCGGTTGGCCGACAGCCCTTCGCGAATCGCCTTGATCACCGGGATACCACCGGCCACGGCGGCCTCGAAAGCCACGATCACGCCCTTCTCGCGGGCCTTGGCGAAAATTTCATTGCCGTGAACGGCGATAAGCGCCTTGTTCGCGGTGACCACATGCTTGCCATTCTCGATGGCCTTGAGTACCAGCTCGCGGGCAACGGTATAGCCGCCCATCAGCTCTATCACGATGTCGATCTCAGGGTTCGTGGCCACTTCGAAGACATCGTTGGTAATCGCAATACCGGTCGTCTGGAACTGAGGCTTTGGCGTGCGCATGGCAATTTGTGCCACTTCGATTCCACGCCCGGCACGACGAGCAATTTCCTCGGCGTTGCGCTGAAGTACGTTGAAGGTGCCGCCACCGACGGTACCTAACCCACAGATGCCTACTTTGACCGGATTCACTCTTGACTCCCCATGAAACGGCCGACACAAGGTCGGCCGTGATACAGCCGCGCAGCAACGCGACTTTGTGTTTAACGGCCCGGCGAAGGTTTTCGCCGGGCCGTGATCTTCTGCAGCGCACTGGCCACGATCATTTCGCCCCAAGGGCCAGTTTGGCGACTTGCGGCGCCGGCTGGTAGCCCGGAATCACCTGGCCATCGGCCAAGACGATGGCCGGCGTGCCGTTCACACCAATGGACTGGCCAAGGGCGAATTGCTTGGAAACCGGGTTCTCGCACTTGGCGGCCTTGATTTCCTTGCCGTCGACCATTTTGTCCATGGCCGCTTTCTTGTCCTTGGAGCACCAGACTGCCTGCAACTGCTCATCACCCGGCGAGCCAAGGCCCTGGCGCGGGAACGCCACGTAGCGCACCTCGATGCCACGCTTGTTCAGCTCCGGCACTTCGGCGTGCAGTTTGTGGCAGTACGGGCAGGTGGTGTCGGTGAACACGGTAATGTGTGACTTGGTTTCGCCCACCGCCGGGTAGACCACGGTTTCGGCAACCGGGATACCGTTGATCAATTTGGAGATGCCTTGACGCTCGGTGATCTCGGTGAGATTCACCGGCTTGCCGTCCTTGAGCGCAAACAGGTTGCCCTGGACGATGTACTGACCGTCGGCGCTGGCATACAGCACGCGGCTGCCCTGGAGCTTGACTTCGTACAGGCCGGACATCGGACTGGCGGAAATGGCTTCGATCGGCACTTCCAGTTCGAGATTGGCCAGGCTCTTGCGAATGGCCTGGTCGGCCGCGTCATCGGCAATGGCTAAGGTACTGGCCAACGCGATGGCGGCGGCGGTGAACATCTGGATCAAACGCATGAGGACTCCTGAGGCAAACAAATAGGCGGGGACACCGACGCGTAGATCGGGTTCCAGCCGCCCACTGTGCAAACCGGGAAAGCCTATCACATAAGGCCCGTATGGCCGAATGCCGGTGATACGAGGTATTGCTGATTGCTTCTGTAGGAGCGGG
>NZ_JBHFJB010000039.1:63339-70257 GCF_057334555.1 Pseudomonas sp. AGC41 | reverse complement strand
CCGCTCCCACAGGGTTCTTCAATCAGCCGCGCGGGTGGTGCCTGGCATGCAAGTCCTGCAACCGCGCCCGGGCCACATGGGTGTAGATCTGGGTAGTGGACAGGTCGCTATGCCCCAATAGCATCTGCACCACTCGCAGGTCGGCGCCGTGATTGAGCAGGTGCGTGGCGAAGGCATGGCGCAGCGTGTGGGGCGAGAGGGATTTGTTGATCCCCGCCACCTTGGCCTGATGCTTGATACGGTGCCAGAAAGTCTGACGGGTCATCTGCTCGCCGCGCAGGCTGGGAAACAGCACGTCGCTGGGACGCCCGCCGAGCAGGTCATGACGAGCATCGCGCATGTAGCGTTCGACCCAGACGATCGCTTCTTCGCCCATCGGCACCAGGCGTTCCTTGCTGCCCTTGCCCATCACCCGCAACACGCCCTGGCGCAGGTTCACTTGCTCCAGCGTCAGGCTGATCAGTTCAGTAACGCGCAAGCCACAGGCGTACAACACTTCCAACATGGCGCGGTCGCGCTGGCCGATGGGGTCGCCGAGGTCCGGTGCCGCCAACAACGCCTCAACGTCGGCTTCCGACAGGGATTTTGGCAGCGGACGCCCCAATTGCGGCATCTCCACGCGCAAGGTCGGGTCCACCGCAATCAACTTTTCCCGCAGCAAATAACGATAGAACCCGCGCAAACCAGAGAGAAACCGGGCCGTAGAACGTGGTTTGTAATTCTGCTCCAGGCGCCACGCCAGGTGATCGAGGATCAACTCCCGTCCGGCATTGGCCAACTCGAGGTTCTTCTCCTGGAGCCAGCCGTTGAACAGGGCCAGGTCGCTGCGATAAGCATCGCGAGTGTTATCGGACAGTCCTTTCTCCAGCCACAGGGCATCGAGAAACTGGTCTATCAGCGGGTGATCGATGGCAGGCATAAAGACTCTTGAATATACGAGTGCGCATGAATTCAACGGGAATGAAGCATGCAGGGTGCGCAAAGACCAAATCACAGGCAACAAAAAAGCAGCCCGCAGGCTGCTTTTTTTTGCATCGGAAGCTGGGCTTAAGCCAGTTTTTCCTTGATGCGAGCTGCTTTACCGGACAGGTCACGCAGGTAGTACAGCTTGGCTTTACGCACGTCACCGCGACGCTTCACAGCCATGCTGTCGATTTGCGGGCTGTAGGTCTGGAAAGTACGCTCTACGCCAACACCGTTGGAGATTTTACGAACGGTGAATGCACTGTTGACGCCGCGGTTACGCTTGGCGATAACAACGCCTTCGAACGCTTGCAGACGTGCACGGTCGCCTTCCTTCACTTTCACCTGAACGACAATGGTGTCGCCCGGGGCAAAGGGAGGGATTTCTTTGGTCATCTGCTCTGCTTCGAGTGCAAGGATGATTTTGTTAGTCATGCTGTGCTCCTAAGGCAAGTCATCGGACTCACCATCGATACGTTGTTAACTATCGTCCCGCTCGCGGATGTATTCCTCGAGCAGCTTCTTCTCTTCTCCAGAAAGCGAGCGGCTTTCCAGAAGATCGGCGCGTCGTTCATAGGTCCGACCAAGGGACTGCTGTAAACGCCAACGCCGGATGTGCGCGTGGTTGCCACTCAGCAACACGTCGGGAACACGCTGATCCGCATACACCTCCGGTCGGGTGTAGTGCGGGCAATCCAGCAGACCATCCGTAAAGGAATCTTCCTCGGCGGAATCCGCATGCCCTAAAGCTCCGGGCAGCAGTCGTGTAACCGCATCGATCAGGACCATCGCCGGCAGCTCGCCGCCAGACAGTACATAGTCGCCAATCGACCACTCTTCATCGACATGAGCTTCAATGAAACGCTCGTCAATGCCTTCGTAACGGCCGGCAATCAGGATCAACGCATCCGATTTCGCCAGCTCGCGTACCGCCGACTGAGTCAGCTGACGGCCTTGGGGCGACAGGTAGATCACCTTCGCACCCTCCCCGGCTGCCGTCCTGGCCTGAACCAGCGCATCTTCCAGGGGCTTGATCTTCATCACCATGCCCGGACCACCGCCAAACGGGCGATCGTCCACAGTGTGATGTCGATCCGTGGTGTAGTCCCGCGGATTCCAACAAGTGAGCTGCAACAGCTCTTGTTTCACCGCGCGGCTGGTTATGCCGTACTCGCTGATGGCGGAAAACATCTCGGGAAACAACGTGATGACTTCAACGCGCAGATTAGCCACGTCTAGAAATCCGCATCCCATTCCACCTTCATCTCGCCTGCTGCAAGGTCAACGGCCAACACGCATTGCTCGGTATAGGGCAACAGGCGTTCGCGATCATCCAGGCTGCCGACGCAAGGCTTTACCACCATGACATCGTTCGAACCGGTCTCGAGCAGGTGATCGATCTTCCCGAGCAGTTGCCCGAGGTGGTCAATGACCTTCAGACCTACAAGCTGGTACCAGTAGTACTCGCCGTCGGTCAGTTCAGGGAACAGATTGCGCGGCACGCAGATCTCATAACCGGCCAGAAGACGCGCTTCTTCACGATCATCGAGACCCTTGAGCTTTGCGACCAGGAACTTGTCGTTCCCGCGTCCGCTGACCAGCTCAACCTGCTTCACGCTACCTTCGCGCTTGAGCGTCCAGGTTTTGTAGTCCAACAGGTTTTTGATCGGATCAGTAAAGGAATAAACCTTCACTTCGCCGCGAACGCCATGAACAGAATAGATTTTGCCGACAACGATCAGATCATCAGCATCTTTTGGCGTCGCGTTCATATTGCTCAGGCCGCAGCCTTAGCCGATTCCTTCAACAACTGAGCAACACGCTCAGAAGGCTGTGCACCAACGCTCAGCCAGTAGGCTACGCGCTCTTGGTTCACGGACAGACGGATTTCCTGACCACGGGCAACAGGGTTGAAGAAACCAACCTGCTCCTTGTGGGAACCGTCACGCGGATTGCGGCTGTCGGTTACGGTCAGGTGGTAAAACGGGCGCTTTTTGGAGCCGCCAAGGGCAAGACGGATTGTTAGCATGTGAACATCGTTCCTGTAGTCGGTGCTGCAAATCTAAATGCACAGCGGGCATAGGTGCCCGAAAGGCCGCATATTCTAAGGAATATCCGGACTTTTGCAAATGACTTTTTCCAGCGCCTGGCGCCGTGCAATCAAGATTTGCCGTAGAGCCGTCATGAAAAACGGCAGGTCAGCTCCCGCGTAGCGCGGGTTTACTGGAGATCCCCGCATCCGTGCGGGGCAACGCCGACATGACCGCCGGCGCAGATTCTTTACATTTTCGGCATGCCGCCGCCGGGCAACATACCGCCCATGCCGCGCATCATCTTGGCCATTCCGCCCTTGGCGGAGAATTTCTTCATCATCTTCTGCATCTGCTTGTGCTGCTTGATCAAGCGGCCGATGTCCTGCACCTGCGTGCCGGAACCCATGGCGATACGGCGCTTGCGCGAACCGCTGATCAGGTCAGGGTCGCGGCGCTCGGCCGGGGTCATGGAGTTGATGATGGCTTCCATCTGCTTGAACTGCTTCTCGGCCGCGCCCTGGGCGTTGCCCATTTGCGCCAGGTTCACGCCACCGATGTTCGGCAGTTTGTCCATGAGGCCGCCGAGGCCGCCCATGTTCTTCATCTGTTGCAGCTGGTCGCGGAAGTCTTCGAGGTCGAAGCCCTTGCCCTTCTTCAGCTTCTTGGCCAGTTTGTCGGCCTTGTCCTTGTCGAGGGTCTGCTCGGCCTGCTCGATCAGGCTGAGCACGTCGCCCATGCCGAGGATGCGCGAGGCGATACGCTCGGGGTGGAACGGTTCGAGCGCTTCGCTCTTCTCACCCATACCGATGAACTTGATCGGCTTGCCAGTGATCGCGCGTACCGACAGCGCGGCACCACCACGGGCGTCGCCGTCGACCTTGGTCAGGATCACGCCGGTCAGCGGCAGTGCGTCGCCGAAGGCCTTGGCGGTGTTGGCCGCGTCCTGGCCGGTCATGGCGTCGACCACGAACAGGGTTTCCACCGGGTTGATCGCGGCATACAGCGCCTTGATCTCGCCCATCATCTCTTCATCGATGTGCAGGCGACCGGCGGTATCGACGATGACCACGTCGATGAATTTGAGCTTCGCTTCCTTTATAGCAGCCTGGGCGATGTCCACCGGCTTCTGGCTCAGGTCGGACGGAAAGAACGTCACGCCGATGTCGTTGGCCAGGGTTTCCAGCTGTTTGATCGCCGCCGGGCGGTAGATGTCCGCGGACACCACCATCACCGACTTCTTCTTGCGCTCTTTAAGGAAGCGCGCCAGCTTGCCGGCGGTGGTGGTCTTGCCCGCGCCCTGCAGGCCGGCCATCAGCACGACCGCCGGCGGTACGGCGCTCAGGTTCAGGTCTTCGTTGGCGGCGCCCATCAGGCTTTCGAGTTCGGCCTGGACGATCTTCACAAAGGCCTGGCCTGGCGTCAGGCTGCGCGACACTTCGGTGCCGACGGCGCGTTCCTTCACCGAATTGACGAAGTCCTTGACCACCGGCAGGGCGACGTCGGCTTCGAGCAACGCCATGCGCACTTCGCGCAGGGTGTCTTTGATGTTGTCTTCGGTCAGTTTCGCCTTGCCGGTGACATGGCGCAGCGTCTGCGAGAGACGGTCGGTTAGGTTTTCAAACATGCGCGATCCTTTCAGGCCCAGATAAGACCGGGATAATGGCGGCCCAGACCGTGAAATATGTGCTCGGCGAGCCTGCGGCGTGGGCAGGTCGCGGATTATAGCGAAGAAGCGGGCGACGTACACCTCGCCGTCGGTTGCGGTGGTCTTTCGTGCGGTGGCGGTTCTATGCCAAACTCAGCGCCTTTCGGGCTTGCCTAACAGGATTTATGCTCCCCTTGTCACCCAGCTTGCTTGCTTCCCTCGCCGCCGCTTGTCTTTATGCCGCTGCGACCTTCTATCAGGGCACCCGCCTGGCCTCCGGCGCCAAGGCGAACAAGCGCCTGCTGGTCACGCTCGGCGTGCTGGCAGTGCTCGTCCACGCGGCCAGCCTTGTCACCCACTTGTTGACGCCAATCGGCCTGGGCCTGGACTTCTTCAACGCTGCCAGCCTGATTGCCGTGGCGGTGATTGCCCTGACGCTGCTGGCCTGCTCGCGCATCCCCGTGGAAAACCTGCTGGTGCTGCTGTTCCCGCTGGGACTGGCGACGGTGCTGCTGGCGCAGTTCGCGCCCTCGGGCACGG
This sequence comes from Pseudomonas sp. AGC41, assembly GCF_057334555.1. Lineage (NCBI taxonomy): Bacteria > Pseudomonadati > Pseudomonadota > Gammaproteobacteria > Pseudomonadales > Pseudomonadaceae > Pseudomonas > Pseudomonas sp. AGC41. Next base: position 65,076 of record NZ_JBHFJB010000039.1, on the reverse strand, counting down.
TGCAGATCATCGACGAAGAGCCGGGCATCCTCGCGCATATCCTGCTGTCGATCCTCGCCTACGGGCTGTTCACCATCGCGGTGTTCCAGGCGTTGCTGCTGCTGGTGCAGGACCACCAGCTCAAGCATAAGCACCCGTCCGGGCTGATCCGCAACTTTCCGCCGCTGCAGACCATGGAAAGCCTGCTGTTCGGTTTCCTCTGGGCCGGCTGGACACTGCTGTCGCTGTCGCTGATTTCCGGCTGGCTGTTCGTCGAGAACCTGTTCGCCCAACACCTGGTGCACAAGACGTTGCTGGCATGCCTGGCGTGGATCGTGTTCAGCGTGCTGCTGTGGGGGCGTAATCGTCTCGGCTGGCGGGGCCACAAGGCGATTCGCTGGACCCTGGCCGGGTTCTGCCTGCTGATGCTCGCCTACTTCGGCAGCAAGCTGGTCCGCGAATACATCCTGCATGTCTGATGGACGACGCTGATGGATAGGCTGCCCTTGGGGCCATTATTTGCGGTCATGATCGTGCTGATCCTTTGGTCGGCGCTGTTCACCGCCATCGAAGCGGCCCAACAGTATCTGCTCGCGCAGCGCAGAGCGTCGCGCGCTGGCGACAAACCACTGGCGAAGCTGAACTTCCCTATCGCCAGCCTGATCCTGGGCAATACCCTTTGTCGCGCCCTGGCCGTGGTAATCGGCACCTGGCTGGCAATTTTTACCTGGCTGGAAAACGGCCCATGGCTGGCCTGGCTTGGCAGCAGCGCGGCGTTGCTGGTTTTTGCCGACTACCTGCCTCGCACCGTGGCGACCCGCTACCCTGACGCGGTACTGAGCCTGGGCAACAGCTTGCTCGCCTTGCCACTGAAAATTGTCTATCCGGCCGCCTGGCTACTTAACGGTTTCAGCCAGTTGCTGCTGCGCCCCTTTGCTCGCAAGACCAGCGCGGTCCAGCAAAGTGACGATGAGATGCCCGCACCACCGCGCGCCGAACATGAACAGGAACACAGCGGACGGATCCATCCGGTTTCCGGCATCCACGCGCTGGACAACATCACCGTGAACGACATCCTCGTGCCCCGCAGCGAGGTGGACGGGATCAACCTCGACGACCCCATCGGCGAAATCATCGAACAGTTGCGCCTGAACCGTCGGACCCGCCTGCCGGTGTTCCACAGCGACATCAACCAGGTCGAAGCGGTGCTCAACACCCGCCAGATCCGCCACCTGCTGGCGGACGCGAGCCTGACCAAGGAAGCGCTGCTGGCGGCATGCCACGAGCCGTACTTCGTCCCGGAGAGCACGCCGCTGCAACTGCAGTTGCTCAACTTCCACAAGCAGCAGCGACGCCTGGGCATGGTGGTGGACGAATACGGTGAAGTGCTGGGCATCGTGACCCTGGAAGACATCCTCGAGGAAATCGTCGGCGAGTTCGAAAGCGAGCACAGCCTCGACAACCCCCATGTCCATCCCCAGCCCGATGGCCGCCTGATGATCGAGGGCGCGGCGTCGATTCGCGAGTTGAACAAGACCCTCGGCTGGCACCTGCCTTGCGATGGCCCCAAGACGCTCAACGGCCTGGTCACCGAAGCGCTGGAAACCATCCCTGAAAGCCCGGTCTGCCTGAAGATTGGCCGCTACCGGCTGGAAATCATCGAGACCGTCGACAACCGCGTCAGCCAGGTGCTGGTGTGGCATAACAGCTCGGTGCCGGTGGTTATCTAACCGCCGTACCCGTGGGGGGGGGGGGGGG
>NZ_JBHFJB010000039.1:61647-63256 GCF_057334555.1 Pseudomonas sp. AGC41 | reverse complement strand
CCCCACAAAAGCCAAGCACACGCTTCAATATTGTGCGCAGGCTCTCTTGTCGATTCGTTAGCCCCCTTCCTATACTCAACCCGCTTACCCAGCCCCGCCCGAACCCAGTGCTTACCCGGCACTCAGACCGTTCCGGGCAGCCCACCGGCAATATCCGCTGCAACCCTGCGACTGTTCCTACCCGAAACAGCGACAGCGCCCCAACCCACATCCCTGGGTGTTCGACCATAATAATTCGCTCCACCGGAGCACATGACTGTCAGGGATAACCGCATGACCACCACCACTTGCAATGACGCCGTGGCGAACCAACCGACCAACTCGGCCACCCGCGTGGCAACCGCGAGTTTCATCGGCACCGCCATCGAGTTCTACGATTTCTATGTCTACGCGACCGCTGCCGCCCTGGTGATCGGGCCGGTATTCTTTCCGCAAACCTCGGGCACGGCACAGATGCTGTCGTCCTTCCTGACGTTCGGCATCGCCTTCCTCGCCCGGCCGCTGGGCTCGGCGCTGTTCGGCCATTTCGGCGACCGGATCGGGCGCAAGTCCACCCTGGTGGCGTCGCTGCTATTGATGGGCGTGTGCACCACCCTCATCGGCGTGCTGCCCGGCTACGCCAGCATTGGCGCGTGGGCGCCGATTCTGCTGTGCCTGCTGCGTTTCGGCCAGGGCCTGGGGCTGGGCGGTGAATGGGGCGGGGCGGCGTTGCTCGCCACCGAGAACGCCCCGAAAGGCAAGCGCGCCTGGTTCGGCATGTTCCCCCAACTGGGCCCCTCCATCGGCTTCCTGGCGGCCAACGGCCTGTTCCTGACCCTGGCCATGACCCTGGACGACGAGCAGTTCCGCTCCTGGGGCTGGCGGATCCCGTTCCTGCTGAGCGCCGCCTTGGTCATCGTCGGCCTTTATGTGCGTCTCAAGCTCCATGAAACGCCAGTTTTCGCCAATGCGGTGGCGCGCCAGGAACGGGTGAAAATCCCCTTGGTCGAGCTGTTCAGCCAGTACTGGGCGCCGACATTGCTCGGCGCGGCCGCGATGGTGGTGTGTTACGCCCTGTTCTACATCTCGACGGTGTTTTCCCTGAGCTATGGCGTGTCCACCCTCGGCTACAGCCGCGAGACCTTCCTCGGCCTGCTGTGCTTTGCCGTGCTGTTCATGGCTGCCGCCACGCCGCTGTCGGCCTGGGCCAGCGACCGCTACGGGCGCAAGCCGGTATTGATCATCGGCGGCGTCCTGGCGATTGCCTCGGGTTTCCTCATGGAACCATTGCTGACCCACGGTTCCACCGCTGGCGTGGCATTGTTCCTGTGCATCGAACTGTTCCTGATGGGCGTGACTTTCGCCCCCATGGGTGCGTTGCTGCCGGAACTGTTTCCCACCCACGTGCGCTACACCGGCGCATCGGCGGCCTACAACCTGGGCGGCATCGTCGGTGCATCGGCGGCGCCGTTCTTCGCTCAGAAACTGGTGGCGGTGGGCGGCCTGAGCTACGTCGGCGGATACGTTTCCGCAGCGGCCATGCTCAGCGTGATCGCCGTGCTGTGCCTGAAGGAAACGCGCCATAACGACTTGAATCGCATCGGCTGAAAGGTGTGGCGAGGGATGATTC
>NZ_JBHFJB010000039.1:56590-61627 GCF_057334555.1 Pseudomonas sp. AGC41 | reverse complement strand
CCCCCCCCCACGTCAACCTGTCGCCAGCCTGAACGCAAACCGTTGAAATAAACCCTGACAATTATCCAGCATTGAAACAACCCCTCGCCTGCCCCATCTAAGACCCATACTCCATTGCGCAGGTGCCCCATGAGCGACCAGCACTCTACCGAAGCAAACGACGAATACGCAGACGCCGAACACATCGAACACACCGTTTCCGGTACGGGCCTGGCCCTGCCCGGCCAGAGCCTGCCGGACAAGGTCTACATCATCCCGATTCACAATCGTCCGTTCTTCCCGGCCCAGGTACTGCCGGTCATCGTCAACGAAGAACCGTGGGCCGAGACCCTGGAGCTGGTGGCCAAGTCCGATCACCATTCCCTGGCGTTGTTCTTCATGGACACGCCCCAGGAAGACCCGCGCCACTTCGACACCTCGAAACTGCCGCTGTACGGCACTTTGGTAAAGGTCCACCACGCCAGCCGTGAAGCCGGTAAATTGCAGTTCGTTGCCCAAGGCCTGACCCGCGTGCGCATTCGCACCTGGCTCAAGCACCATCGCCCGCCGTACCTGGTGGAAGTCGAATACCCGCATCAGCCAAGCGAGCCGACCGACGAGGTCAAGGCCTACGGCATGGCGCTGATCAATGCGATCAAGGAACTGCTTCCGCTCAACCCGCTGTACAGCGAAGAGCTGAAGAACTACCTCAACCGCTTCAGCCCCAACGACCCTTCGCCGCTGACCGACTTTGCCGCCGCCCTCACCTCCGCCACCGGGAGCGAATTGCAGGAAGTGCTCGATTGCGTGCCGATGCTCAAGCGCATGGAAAAAGTCCTGCCGATGCTGCGTAAGGAAGTCGAAGTGGCGCGGCTGCAGAAAGAGATTTCCGCCGAGGTCAACAGCAAGATCGGCGAACATCAGCGCCAATTCTTTCTCAAGGAGCAACTCAAGGTCATCCAGCAGGAGCTGGGCTTGACCAAGGACGACCGCAGCGCCGACCTGGAACAATTCGAGCAGCGCCTGGAAGGCAAGGTGCTGCCGGCCCAGGCACAGAAACGCATCGAAGAGGAAATGAACAAGCTCTCGATCCTGGAAACCGGCTCGCCGGAGTACGCCGTCACGCGTAATTACCTCGATTGGGCGACCTCGGTGCCGTGGGGCGTGTACGGCCAGGACAAACTTGACCTCAAGCACGCCCGCAAGATTCTCGACCAGCACCACGCCGGCCTGGACGACATCAAGGACCGCATCCTGGAATTCCTCGCTGTGGGCGCCTACAAAGGCGAGATCAGCGGTTCCATCGTCTTGCTGGTTGGCCCGCCGGGCGTGGGCAAGACCAGCGTCGGCAAGTCCATCGCCGAATCCCTTGGGCGGCCGTTCTATCGTTTCAGTGTCGGCGGCATGCGCGACGAGGCCGAGATCAAAGGGCATCGGCGCACCTATATCGGCGCCCAGCCGGGCAAGCTGGTGCAGGCGCTCAAGGACGTCGAAGTGATGAACCCGGTGATCATGCTCGACGAAATCGACAAGATGGGCCAGAGCTACCAGGGCGACCCGGCTTCCGCGCTGCTGGAAACCCTCGATCCGGAACAGAACGTCGAATTCCTCGACCACTACCTGGACATGCGCCTGGACCTGTCGAAAGTGCTCTTTGTGTGCACAGCGAATACCTTGGACTCGATTCCCGGCCCGTTGCTGGACCGTATGGAAGTGATCCGCCTGTCGGGCTACATCACCGAAGAAAAAGTCGCCATCGCCAAGCGCCACCTGTGGCCCAAGCAACTGGCCAAGGCCGGCGTATCCAAGGGCAGCCTGAGCATCAACGACAGCGCCCTCAAGGCGCTTATCGACGGTTATGCCCGCGAGGCCGGCGTCCGTCAGTTGGAAAAACAGCTGGGCAAACTGGTGCGCAAGGCGGTGATGAGGCTGATCGACGAGCCGAAAGCCGTGATCAAGCTCGGGCCGAAAGACCTCGAAGCCTCGTTGGGCAAGCCGGTGTTCCGCAACGAGCAGGTGCTGTCTGGCATAGGCGTGATCACTGGCCTGGCCTGGACCAGCATGGGCGGCGCGACCCTGCCGATCGAGGCAACGCGTATCCACACGCTCAATCGCGGCTTCAAGCTCACCGGGCAACTGGGCGAAGTGATGAAGGAATCGGCGGAAATTGCCCACAGCTACGTCAGTTCGCATCTGAAGCAATTCGGCGGCGATCCGAAGTTCTTCGATGAGGCTTTTGTTCACCTGCACGTACCGGAAGGCGCCACGCCCAAGGACGGCCCGAGTGCCGGCGTGACCATGGCCAGCGCCCTGCTGTCTTTGGCGCGCAACCAGCCGCCGAAAAAAGGCGTGGCCATGACCGGCGAACTGACCCTGACCGGGCATGTCCTGCCGATTGGCGGCGTGCGCGAGAAGGTCATAGCGGCGCGTCGGCAGAAGATCAATGAACTGATCCTGCCGGATGCCAACCGAGGCAATTTCGAGGAACTGCCGGACTATCTGAAGGAAGGCGTCACAGTGCACTTTGCCAAGCGGTTTGCGGATGTGGCGAAGGTGTTGTTCTGACGGTCCTGTAGCGCCGGTGTGGGCGCTTTCGCGAGCAGGCTCGCTCCCGCAGGGGAATCGGTGTGGATCACGAATCAAGTGAACTGCCCCAGGTCCATTGTGGGAGCGAGCGTGCTCGCGAATGGCCTTCAGCATCAACCCACCCTCATCTGACACACCCAGTAGCATCTTCGGTTATGCTCACCGCTCGTCGTGAACGCCGGAGCCGTTATGTCCCTCACCCGCCTGCTCGTACCCGTCAGCCTCGCCTTGTTGAGCGCCTGTGCCACGCAACCGAAACACAACGTAACGGTGGAGAAGCTGAGCCAATGCCCTGTGCAGCTCAATAACGGCCAAAACCTGATCCTGAGCCTGCCGACCAACCCTAGCACTGGCTACCGGTGGACGGTCCAGGATTCAGCCGGCGGCGTGTTGAAGGCGTTGGGACCGGAGGTCTATCGCAACCCGGAAGATGCCGGCATCGTCGGCGCCGCCGGGGTGTCGACCTGGCGCTTCCAGGCATTCAACGCCGGCACCGGGCGTTTGCGCCTGACTTATCAACAGCCCTGGGCGCCTGAAGTGCCGCCCGTGGAAACCTTTGATTGCGCCATTTCGGTGAATTGAGCAGCGGCTGGCTGATAGGCAAACGTCCATTTGAAAGCCACACAGAACCGCCGATTTTTTGGTTAAAATGCCGGCCTTTTCACTATCCCTGCCGCCGGAACCGCCGTGAGCAAAGAACCCGATCGCCTATTCGCCCGGCCCTTGGCCCAGGTGCCCGACTTCGCCTTCAATGAAGACGTGGTTCGAGTGTTCCCGGACATGATCAAGCGCTCGGTGCCAGGCTACCCGACCATCGTCGAGAACCTCGGCGTGCTCGCCGCACAGTTCGCCCAGCCCAACAGCGTTTTGTATGACCTCGGTTCGTCCTTGGGTGCGGTGACCCAGGCGCTGCGTCGCCACGTGCGCACCGACGGTTGCCGAGTGATCGCCGTGGACAATTCGGCGGCCATGGTCGAGCGCTGCCGCGAATACCTCAACGGCCAGGACTCGATGTTCCAGGAGCTGTTGCCAGTGGAGGTGATCGAAGCCGACATCCTCGCCCTGACGTTCCAGCCAGCCTCGGTGGTGGCGTTGAACTTCACCCTGCAGTTCATCGCGCCAGAGCAGCGTACCGCGTTGCTGGCCCGTATCCGCCAGTCCTTGCTGCCCGGCGGCGCCTTGATCCTCTCGGAAAAACTGCGCTTCAACGATGCCGAGGAACACGCACTGCTGACTGACCTGCACGTGGCGTTCAAACGCGCCAACGGCTACAGCGAACTGGAAATCGCCCAGAAACGCAGCGCCATCGAAAACGTCATGAAGCCCGACAGCCTCGAAGAACACCGCGAACGCCTGCTGGCCGCCGGCTTCTCGAAAGTCGTGCCGTGGTTCCAATGCCTTAACTTCGCCTCGTTGATTGCCCTGCCATGATTGATCTGTCCCCCCTTGCCCGCCATCTGGCCGGCACACCCTTGGCCGACTGGGCCGCGACGCTGCAAACGCAGCTCGATATCAAGATGGAAAAGGGCCACGGCGATCTTGAGCGTTGGCAAAGCGCGCTGGATGCGCTGCCGGTCTTGCAACCGACTACGGTCGACCTGCTGAACGGTCTGACGCTCGACACCGATTGCTGCGACGCAACCCGCGCGCAAATGCGCACGGCCCTGATGGGCTTGTCGCCTTGGCGCAAGGGTCCGTTCGATCTGTTCGGCGTACACGTCGACACCGAATGGCGCTCGGACTGGAAGTGGTCGCGGGTGGCTCCGCACCTGGACCTCAAGGGCAAGCGCATCCTTGATGTCGGCTGCGGCAACGGTTATTACATGTGGCGCATGCTCGGTGCCGGCGCGGACACGGTGATTGGCGTCGACCCGAACTGGCTGTTCTTCTGCCAATTCCAGGCGGTACAGCGCTACCTGTCGCAGCCCAACGCCTGGCACCTGCCATTCCCGTTCGAGGCCCTGCCGCCGGAGCTGGAAGGCTTCGACACGGTGTTCTCCATGGGCGTGTTTTACCATCGTCGCTCGCCGATCGAACACCTGCTGGCCTTGAAGGATTGCCTGGTCAAGGGCGGCGAGCTGGTGCTCGAAACCCTGGTGATCGAAGGCGACGAACACCAGGTGCTGGTGCCCGAGGACCGCTACGCGCAGATGCGCAACGTCTGGTTCCTGCCGTCGGTCCCGGCCCTTGAGCGATGGCTGCGCCGCGCCGGGTTCAGCGATGTGCGCTGCGTGGACGTAAGCCTGACGACAGTGAAGGAACAGCGCAGCACCGAGTGGATGAAGTACCAGTCACTGAGTGATTTCCTCGATCCTGCCGACCACAGCAAGACCATCGAAGGACTGCCGGCGCCGATGCGGGCGGTGATTGTGGCGCGTAAGTAAACAGCCCCAGCAACACGACACCCTGGTAGGGAGCAATAGGGCTCTGAAGGCTTGCCTATCATTGTGGCGGGGGGGGGGGGGGGGGGGG
>NZ_JBHFJB010000039.1:49257-56570 GCF_057334555.1 Pseudomonas sp. AGC41 | reverse complement strand
CCCGCTGGGCTGCGCAGCAGCCCCAAACCCGTCAACACGATGCACCTGGAATAACCGGTCAGCAGGTTTTACGACTGCTGCGCAGCCGAGCGGGAGCAAGCTCCCTCGCCACAGGGTTGTGTGCTCAATCTTGGGATCTGGCTCGCCTGGCCTTGAAGAATTCACTCAACACCGCGCTGCACTCCTCCGCCAACACCCCGCCCTCGAACATCACCCGATGGTTCAGAAAGCCCTGGGTGAAAAACTGGTCCTGGCTCTGCACGATCCCGGCCTTGGGTTCCAGCGCCCCGTAGACGACCCGGGCGATGCGTGAGTGGACGATGAGGCCGGCGCACATGCTGCACGGTTCCAGCGTCACATACAGCGTGCTGCCAGGCAGGCGATAGTTGCTCACCGCCTGGGCAGCGGCGCGGATGGCGACCATCTCGGCATGCGCGCTGGGATCATGGCCACTGATCGGGCAGTTGAAGCCACGCCCGATGATCTCACCGTCCTGCACCAGCACCGCGCCCACCGGCACTTCGCCCAGCGTGGCGCCTTGGGCGGCGAGGGCCAGGGCTTCACGCATGAAATCCTGGTCACGGCTGCGGTCGACGATCCTGGCGGGGCGAATCTGGCGCATCACGCCACCTCGATGGCGGCCATCAGACCGGTTTCCATGTGATCAATCACATGGCAGTGGAACATCCACACACCGGGGTTATCCGCCACCAGCGCCACCTGCGCCCGCTCGTTCTTGCCCAGCAGGTAGGTGTCGGTGAAATACGGAATGACCTTGTGCCGGTTCGACGCAATCACCTTGAAGCTCATGCCATGCAAATGGATCGGGTGTTGGTACTGGGTCATGTTCTTCAATTCGAAAATATAGCTCTGGCCTTTCTTCAGCGTGGCAATCGGTCGATCAGCGCAGGTCTTGTCGGTGATATCCCAGGCCTTGCCATTGATTTGCCACAGGCTCGGCGGCTTGCCATTGTCGACATTGACCGAGACCGAACCGACCCATTCGAAATTGAAGTTGAGTTTCTGCGCATTGGCCAGGTCCGGCTCGGCCACCGGGTTAGCCGGCAGCGCCGGCGGCCACTGGGTCGGTGCGTCATTGTTGGACACCGAACGCAGAGTCCCCAGGCGCACCGGGCCATTGCGCAACGACAACTCTTCACCGGCCGGCGGCGCCTTGATCGCCAGGCAGATGCGCATACCCGGGCCCAGCCAGTACTCCTTGCCCAACGGGCGCGGCGCGACGGGATTGCCGTCGAGCGCATAGATCTGCGCCTCGACGCCGGGGATATTGATGCGGTAAGTCAGCGTGTTGTCGAGGTTGAGCAAACGCACCCGGGTAATCTGCCCGGCCGGCAAATCAATCACCGCCTGGGGCACGCCGTTGATCGTCGACAGCCGCCCGGCGGTGCCGCCACGCGCCGCCTCGCGAGGGATGCTGAACGCGACGAACTCGCCCTGCTCATCCACATGCCAACTCTTGAGGCTCAACGTCTGCTCGTATTTGAAGCCGGTAGGCTCACGCTCTTCGATGATCAACGGCCCCACCAGCCCGCGTCCGAGCTCCTCGCTGCTGTTGACGTGCGGGTGATACCAATAACTGCCGGCATCCGGCACGCGGAATTTGTAATCAAAGTACTCGCCTGGCAATACCGGCAACTGCGAGACATATGGCACGCCGTCCATCTCCAGCGGCAGGCGGATGCCGTGCCAATGAATGGTCGTCGCGACCGGCAAATGGTTGATGAAACGCACCCGCAACCACTCGCCCTGGCGCACCCGCAATTCGGTCCCCGGCGCCGACGGACCAAAGGCCCAGGCCTGGGTCTTGTGCCCGGCCACCAGCTCGACATCCAGCGGTGCGGCGATCAACTCGTAATCGTGACCGGCCTCGGCATCGGCCATCTTGCCCAACCAATACCGCGACGCGCCTCCCGCCCCCACGCCAACGACAACAAGACCGGCCAGGCCACCGAGAATTTGGCGACGGGTGAAAGACATGAACGCGACTACCTCCGCATCTGCAACGGACCGATGGGTCCGCAAAAGGCGAATACGATACACCCGCAGATGAGAAACGGTAAGGGCGGCGCGTCGATTGGTCGCTACTCACATGCCGTCCAACAGGTCCGGTCACTCTGTTATTAATGAACGTACAGGGAAACACCACGCCACAGTTCCTGACTTTTAGCCAGAGAAAAACCGAAGGATGATCTAACCCCCAGCAAGTTGAACAACAGGAAACACCCATGGAAGAAATTAAATTCAACAGGAAAGATGAAGCCTCTTTTTACTTGAAAAAAAGTGAGGACATGATTGCAGTACGGACTCACTCGAAAAAACCGATAGGCACAACGATGCAGTCCGAACATTCGATCGACTGCACGAACGATTGTGAATGTGTAATGGAGTTTCCAAACGCCGGGCTCGAAGTGTACAGGATCCCGGCAGGCCGCGATTCTTTGTCCTCCCGAAAGCAAACCCTGCGCATGTTACCGGATGTGCGCTTCGCGGGCACTGTACTGGTTGATCCAACGACCGACGAACCCGTCATCTACAGTGAAAATATCTTTATCCAGTTCATTGAATCACTCGATACAACAGAATGCCTGGAAATCATTGCCGCTAGCCAACTGGTCGTCAAGGAAGCTTTGGACTACGCACCGAACGCTTACTTTGTAAAAGCAAACGAGGGCAGTGGTACGCATATTTTTCAAATGGCGATGAACTTATTGAATCGCGAAGAGGTTCAGTACTGTCATCCAGAGATATTGCGCCAGCGTCGCAATCGCGCGATTCACCGCAATCAATGGCATCTGAAAAAAACCACTGTAACTTATGAAACTGAAGTGGATGCCAGCGCTAACGTTGAAGCGGCCCATCGATTAAGCGAGGGCGAGGGGATCACCATCGCTATTATTGATGATGGCTTCGACATTGATCATCCAGAATTCAGTGGCGTAGACAAGATTGTCGCGCCCAAAAATATCGGTGGTTACAAATCGAGTGACGACCCTCGGCCGAGAACACCCCGCGAATCCCATGGTACCGCTGCGGCCGGGGTCGCCTGTGCAAATGGGAACTACGGCGCCAGCGGAGTGGCCCCCAAGGCGAGGCTGATGCCGATTCGCCTGTATGCCCCACTAGGATCCATCAAAGAAGCTCATGCTTTTATCTGGGCCGCTAGTAACGGCGCGGATATCATTTCCTGTAGTTGGGGACCAGGCGACGGCGAATGGACAGTTCCATCCGACCCCCGGCATGACCAGGTTTTTCCTTTACCCGCCAGTACGCGGCTAGCCATCGACTACGCGGTCAAAATGGGCAGGAACGGCAAGGGCTGCCCGGTATTTTTTGCTGCGGGCAACGGTAATGAGAGCGTTGATAATGACGGTTATGCAAGCTACCGCAATGTGATTGCCGTCGCAGCGTGTAACGATCATAACCGGCGTAGCGCATACAGTGACTTTGGCAAAGCGCTCTGGTGTGCGTTCCCGAGTAGTGATATCTGGCATCCCGACCCCAACTTCAAACCCAGAGGCAGCCAACCTCTTACCCGTGGCATCTGGACGACTGATCTGCTCGGCAATGCTGGCGACAACAAAGCCTCTATCCACTCCGGGGATGCATGGGGAAACTATACAAATGCATTTGGTGGAACGTCCAGCGCATGCCCTGGGGCAGCCGGCGTCGCCGCCCTGGTACTGTCAGTCAACCCTGCATTAAGTTGGCACGAGGTACGCGACATCCTTGCCAAAACCGCAGATAAAATCACTCACCCGACAGATGGCAAGCGTGGAAAATATGATCGAAAGGGGCACAGCCAGTTTTACGGGTATGGTCGATTGAATGCCGAAAAAGCGTTGATACTTGCACAAGAAAAGTTGAGGAATACAGAATGAATGGTGTGCGCCTGATCTTGTCAGCGAACGGTTAAGACGGCCAGCCCCCAAACGCCAAAAGCCCGCAATCAAGCGGGCTTCTGGATGTTTCTCGCTACAGGGTGCCGGTCAGTGCCGGACGCCCATCATTCCCACTCAATCGTCGCCGGCGGCTTGCTCGACACGTCGTACGTCACCCGGGAAATACCTTCGATTTCATTGATGATCCGGCCGGAAACGGTTTCCAGCAATTCATACGGCAGGTGCGCCCAGCGCGCGGTCATGAAGTCGATGGTTTCCACGGCGCGCAGGGCCACGACCCAGGCGTAGCGACGGCCATCGCCGACCACGCCGACCGATTTCACCGGCTGGAATACCACGAATGCCTGGCTGACCTTGTGGTACCAGTCGGCCTTGCGCAGTTCTTCGATGAAGATGTGGTCGGCGCGACGCAGCAGGTCGGCGTATTCCTTCTTCACTTCGCCGAGGATCCGCACGCCCAGGCCCGGGCCGGGAAACGGGTGGCGGTAGACCATGTCGTAGGGCAGGCCCAGTTCCAGGCCGAGGCGACGCACTTCGTCCTTGAACAGTTCGCGCAGCGGCTCGACCAGTTTCAGGTTCATCTCTTCCGGCAGGCCACCGACGTTGTGGTGGGACTTGATCACGTGGGCCTTGCCGCTCTTGGCGCCGGCCGACTCGATCACGTCAGGGTAGATGGTGCCCTGGGCCAGGTACTTGATGTTGTCCAGCTTGCAGGATTCGGCATCGAACACGTCGATGAAGGTGCGGCCGATGATCTTGCGCTTCTTCTCCGGGTCGGACTCGCCGGCCAGGTTGTTCAGGAACTGCTCTTCGGCGTTGGCGCGGATCACCTTGACGCCCATGTTCTCGGCGAACATGGCCATCACTTGCTCGCCTTCGTGCAGACGCAGCAGGCCGTTGTCGACGAAGACGCAGGTGAGCTGGTCGCCGATAGCCTTGTGCAGCAGCGCGGCAACCACCGAGGAATCGACACCGCCGGACAGGCCGAGCAATACGTTGTCGGTGCCGACCTGGGCGCGAACCTGGGCGATGGCATCCTCAGCGATCTTGGAAGGCGTCCACAGGGCTTCGCACTCGCAGATGTCGAGGATGAAGCGCGACAGGATACGGCCGCCCTGCTTGGTGTGGGTCACTTCCGGGTGGAACTGCACGCCGTAGTAACGGCGATCGTCGTTGAACATGCCGGCGATCGGGCAGCTCGGGGTGCTGGCGAGGATGTGGAAGTCTTCCGGCATCTTGGTGACCTTGTCACCGTGGCTCATCCACACGTCGAGACCGAACAGGCCGTCGGCGTCGATGTGGTCTTCGATACCGTCCAGCAGGCGGCTCTTGCCAACCACGTCGACGCGGGCATAACCGAACTCACGCAGGTCGGAACCTTCGACCTTGCCGCCCAGCTGCTCCGCCATGGTCTGCATGCCGTAGCAAATGCCGAAGACCGGTACGCCGAGGTCGAACACCGCTTGCGGGCAGCGCGGGCTGTCGGCTTCGTGCACGGACTCGGGGCCGCCGGCGAGGATGACGCCTTTGGGAGCGAACTCGCGAATCGCTTCTTCATCCATGTCGAACGGATGCAGCTCGCAGTACACGCCAATCTCACGCACGCGGCGGGCGATCAGCTGGGTGTACTGGGAACCGAAGTCGAGGATCAGGATGCGGTGAGCGTGAATGTCGAGGGCCATGACTCATTCTCATGTAGTGAATCAGAAACAACTCGGGGCTGAATGAACAGCCCCGGTGATTAACGTTTTGCTGAAGCCTTAACCTACGCGGTAGTTCGGCGCTTCCTTGGTGATCTGTACGTCGTGGACATGGGACTCGGCCATGCCGGCGCCGGTGATGCGCACGAATTCCGGCTTGGTGCGCATCTCTTCGATGTCCGCGCTGCCGGTGTAGCCCATGGAAGAACGCAGGCCGCCCATCAGCTGATGGATGATCGCGCTCAGGGTGCCCTTGTACGGCACACGGCCTTCAATGCCTTCCGGCACCAGCTTCTCGGCACCCGCGGAGGAGTCCTGGAAGTAACGGTCGGAAGAGCCCTGGGCCTGGGACATGGCGCCCAGCGAACCCATGCCGCGATAGGCCTTGTAGCTACGGCCCTGGAACAGTTCGATCTCGCCCGGCGCCTCTTCGGTACCGGCGAACATCGAACCCATCATCACGCAGTAGGCACCGGCGACGATGGCCTTGGACAGGTCACCGGAGAAGCGGATACCACCGTCGGCGATCAACGGCACGCCGGTGCCTTCAAGGGCGGCGGCGACGTTGGCGATGGCGCTGATCTGCGGCACGCCGACACCGGCGACGATGCGGGTGGTGCAGATCGAGCCTGGGCCGATACCGACCTTGACCGCGTCGGCGCCAGCTTCGGCCAGGGCCTTGGCGGCTTCGCCGGTGGCGATGTTGCCGCCGATCACCTGCACGTCAGGGAAGTTCTGCTTGACCCAGCGAACGCGATCGATCACGCCTTTGGAGTGGCCGTGGGCAGTGTCGACCACCACCACGTCAACGCCGGCATTGACCAGGGCGGCGACGCGATCGCCGGTGTCCTTGCCGGTGCCGACCGCCGCGCCAACGCGCAGACGACCCTGGTCGTCCTTGCTCGCCAGCGGATAGGCCTTGGCTTTTTCGATGTCGTTGACGGTCATCATGCCTTTGAGGGCGAACTTGTCGTCGACGATCAGCACGCGCTCGATGCGGTGCTTGTGCAGCAATTCGCGGACTTCGTCCTTGCTGGTGCCTTCCTTGACCGTGACCAGACGCTCTTTCGGCGTCATCACCTGGCGAACGCTGGCGTCCAGGCGATTCTCGAAACGCACGTCACGGGAGGTGACGATGCCGACCAGGTCGCCATCGTGCAGCACCGGAACGCCGGAGATGTTGTGCATGCGGGTCAGTTCGAAAAGATCCCGGACCGTGGCGTCAGCCTCGATGGTGATCGGATCCTTGACCACGCCAGCCTCGAACCGCTTGACCTTGCGCACTTCGGCGGCCTGCTGTTCGATGGTCATGTTCTTGTGGATGATACCGATACCGCCTTCCTGGGCCATGGCAATGGCCAGACGGGCTTCGGTCACGGTGTCCATGGCGGCGGAAACCAGCGGGATATTCAGTTCGATGCCACGGGTGAGACGGGTTTTGAGACTGACTTCGTTAGGCAATACCTCGGAATAACCGGGCACTAGGAGAATGTCGTCGAAGGTCAGAGCTTCTTGGCTGATACGCAGCATCGCGGGGGCTCCCGAGCGGGAAAATGGAAGCGCGCCATTATACTCATGCACCCCGTCTGGCTCAATGTAAAACTCTGTCTATTATTGGCGGGGGGATTGAGGGGGGCTGAAACCACTGCACGCCCATCCAAACACTGGACGCCTTTTGTGGGGGGGGGGGGGG
>NZ_JBHFJB010000039.1:47663-49237 GCF_057334555.1 Pseudomonas sp. AGC41 | reverse complement strand
CGGTTGCGCAGCAACCGCCAAAAAGCCGGGGCCGCTTCGCAGCCCAGCGGGAGCAAGCTCCCTCGCCACAGGGATTGCATGCTTCCTCACATTACAACTCCACCTTCACCCAACTCACCGGCTGATCGAGCCAATCGGCGAACTCATCGATAAATTCCTGCCTGAACCCCGCCTCCAACCAATTATTGAAGATGAAGCCCAGGTTGGAGAAAGCGCAGGGCTGCAGGAACAGGAACCCGTTGATGTCATCTTCATGCCCGCATTCAGGGCAGGTGAAGTTGTCGGTGCGCCCCGGCATCCAGTCCTCCAGGCTTTCGAACAGCGCCTCGCCGATTTCCCGACGGCACTCGGCGCAGCCGGCCTCTTCAAGAAAACCCTTGGCCGGCGTGTAGATGCAGCGCTTGGTGATGATTTCCAGGCCGTTGACCGGTTCACCGAAGGGCAACGCGTCGGGATGCAGGACCACCTGACGGGCGCCGGGGGCGATGGCGTGGGCCATGCGATTGCCAGTGCGACCGCAAGTGGTCAATTGCTCTTCGATGATGTTCTTGCGCACCAGCCAGCGTACGATCGCCCAAGCCCGGGGCTCATGAACCGGCAAGGTGGAAATTTTCGGGACGATGATGCTTTGCGAATTCATGGCGAGGCCTGGCTGTTTCCCTGGCGGGTCTTATAAAAGGCCGGCAGCTTAATCCCTGGCCGGGCCAGGTCAAGCACTCAAATAGCGCCCGATCAAGGCCAGGCCGCTGGCGAGCACCAGCCAGGTGACCAATCGCACAAACGCCTCTCGCGACATCTTCATGGTCAAGCGGCGCCCAACCCACAGCCCTAGCGCCATGGCCGGCAACAAACACAGCGCCAGTACCAGCAAGGGTAGCTCGGCATACACGCCGGCGATGACGAACAGACTCAAGCGCACCACCGTGCTGCAACTGATCAGCGCGCTCTGAGTCGCTCGGGCCGCCTCCTTGGACAAGCGGCTATTCAGGTAAATGGCATATAAAAAGCCGCCGCTGCCAAACAACGCGCCGAACATCCCGCCGACCGTGCCCATCGGCAACGCCCACAGCGCAGACAACTGCGCCGGCCGAGTCTTTATCCACAGGCTGTAGATTGCATAGGCGCTGATGAACAGGCCCATCAACAACAGCAACAGGTCGGACTTGAGGTTAAGCAGGAAAATCACCCCGAGGGTGCAACCCACCGCCATGCACGGCAACAACCGCAGCAACTCCGGCCGGGCGACATCCCGACGCGATGGCAGCAGGTTGCCGAACGCCGCGACAAAATCCAGCAGCACCAGCAGCGGGATGATTTTCGCCAGCGGCATGTACAGCAGCAGGATCGGCGCGGCCACCAGCGCCGTGCCGAACCCGGCGATGCCGAACACGATATAGGCCAGGGCGATGGCCAGCCCGATCACCAGCCATTGCGTCGGGGCGAACGCCCATTGACCCAGCCATGAGAAAAGATCCATCCGGCACTTCCTTGATCAGGAGAGCGGCGACTTTAGCCAGATGTGTCGTGGCATATCCAGCATTTGTGGCGGCCGCCCTATCGCCTTGGGGGGGGGG
>NZ_JBHFJB010000039.1:45224-47643 GCF_057334555.1 Pseudomonas sp. AGC41 | reverse complement strand
CGCTCCCACAGGGGAAGCGCTGCAATCCAGAATGTGGGAGCGAGCCTGCTCGCGAAACAGACGACTCAGTCTAATTGCCTTGCACACATGGAGATTCACCAGCGAATCCCCTTATCATGCCGCCCATGATTAAAGATCCCTTTGCCCGACTGGGCCTGGACCGCGAGGTCCTGACTGTCAGCCAGCTCAACGGCCGCGCACGGGTGTTGCTCGAAGACGTGTTCAGCAACATCTGGGTCGAGGGCGAAATCTCCAACCTCGCCCGCCCCGCCTCGGGCCATGTGTATTTCACCCTCAAGGACAGCGGCGCCCAGGTGCGTTGCGCGCTGTTTCGGCAGAATGCCGCGCGGGTGCGCCAGGCCTTGAAGGATGGACTCGCGGTGAAGGTCCGCGGCAAGGTCTCGCTGTTCGAGGGCCGTGGCGACTATCAACTGATCCTCGACACCGTGGAGCCGGCCGGCGATGGCGCCCTGCGCCTGGCGTTCGACGCCCTGAAGGAAAAGCTCAGCGCCGAAGGTCTGTTCAGTGCCGAGCGCAAGGTGCCGCTGCCGGCCCATCCGCAACGCATCGGCATCATCAGTTCGCCCACCGGCGCGGTGATCCGCGACATCATCAGCGTGTTCCGTCGCCGCGCGCCGCAGATTTCTCTGACCTTGATTCCTACCGCCGTGCAGGGCCGTGAAGCCACCGCACAGATCGTCCGCGCGCTGAAACTGGCCGATGCCCGTGGCTTCGATGCACTGATCCTGGCCCGGGGCGGCGGTTCGCTGGAAGACCTGTGGTGCTTCAACGAAGAAGCCGTGGCCCGTGCGGTAGACGCCTGCGTCACGCCCATTGTCAGTGCGGTAGGCCATGAGACCGACGTCTCCATCAGCGATTTCGTCGCCGATGTGCGCGCCCCGACTCCGTCCGCCGCCGCCGAACTGCTGGCACCGGACGCCGGCGACCTGGTGCGCCGGGTCGAAAGCCTGCACCGGCGCCTGGTGATGCGCATGCGCGACCGCCTGATGCGCGACCAGTTGCGCCTCGAAGGCCTCACTCGCCGCCTGCGTCACCCCGGCGAACGCCTGCGCCAGCAAGCCCAGCGCCTCGACGACCTGGACATGCGCATGTGCCGGGCCTTCGAACGCAGCCTCAATACCCGCCGCGAACGCCTGATTCGCCTGGAGACCCGCCTGGCCGGGCAACATCCGGGCCGTCAGCTGGCCATGTTGCGCCAGCGCCTCGAAAGCCTGGCCGAACGCCTGCCCCGGGCCATGCGCGAAGGTCTGAAAACCCGCCGCGTACAGTTGCAGAACCAGATGCAGACGCTGCACATCGTCAGCCCACTGGCGACCCTTGGCCGTGGCTACAGCATCCTGCTCGACGAACGCGGGCATGCGATCCGCAACGCCGAGCAAACCCGCACCGGCCAGCGCCTGACCGCCAGGCTCGGCGAAGGCGAACTGCTGGTGCGGGTCGAAGATAATCACCTGACACCGGTCACCCTTTCTCTACTGGATTGATTCATGCCGCGATTTCTCGCTCCCCTGCTCTTGCTGTGCCTGGCCGCCAACGCCCACGCTGACAGCTACATCACTCGCCTGCTGAACAAGCCGGTGCCCGGCGGGGTGGCCGTGGTGGATCTGGGCAGCGCGGCCCAGGCGCCAAAAGCCACGTACCAGGGCAAACCGGTGCTGGTGGTCAAGGAACAGCAGAACTGGCTGGCGATTGTCGGCATTCCGCTGACCGTCCAACCCGGCACCCAGCAAATCAGCAGCGGCGGCGCCACCCAGCCCTTCGTGGTCGGCTACAAGAAATACCCCGAGCAGCACATCACCCTGAAAAACAAGCGTCAGGTCAATCCGGACCCGGTGGATCTGAAGCGCATCGAGGCCGAGCTGGCGGTGCAGTTGAAGGCCTACCGCAGCTTCAGCCCGAACATTCCCAGCAACCTGCTGCTGGACAAACCGGTCAACGGCCCGCTGTCGAGCAAGTTCGGTGTGCGTCGCTTCTTCAACGGCGAAGAGCGCAATCCTCATTCCGGCCTGGACTTCGCCGTGCCCGCCGGCACGCCGATCAAGACCCCGGCCGCCGGCAAGGTGATCCTCACCGGCAACTATTTCTTCAATGGCAACACCGTATTCGTCGACCACGGCCAAGGCTTCATCAGCATGTTCTGCCACATGTCGAAGATCGACGTGAAGGTCGGCGAGCAATTGGCGCGCGGCACCGTGGTCGGCAAGGTCGGCGCAACCGGCCGCGCAACCGGGCCGCACATGCACTGGAACATCAGCCTGAATGATGCGCGGGTCGATCCGGCGATCTTTATCGGGGCGTTTCAACCCTGAATGGATGGTGGAGCTACTGGCCTCTTCGCGAGCAGGCTCGCTCCCACAGGGATCCGCGTCGCGCTACGGAGCTGATGTGGGAGCGAGCC
>NZ_JBHFJB010000039.1:43063-45204 GCF_057334555.1 Pseudomonas sp. AGC41 | reverse complement strand
CGCGAAGACATAAGTCGTATCGCCCCCACCTCAGAAATTGCCAAGCTCAAAACATCAACGCAATTGCCATAATGTTTAATCGAGAAACCAGCGATTAAATCTCGCAAACCCACCCAAAAACAGAACTTCTCCCAATTTTTCCCGACTGCTTGCAACCCCCCGGCCACGCGGTTAGGGTTGAGGGCATGAAAACCTCTCACACCCTCATCCAGCTTCGCCAGCACCGCAGCCTGTGCCTCGTCAGCGCACGACTGCCGGGCTGAATCGCGGCACCTCATCCAGGCGTGAAGCCAACCCGTTCGAACCACCGGCAGGCCGCCTTTTTCCGGCCACGACAATAAGGATTTCCCCATGAGCATGCTCAAAGACCCGTCTTCGAAGTACCGCGCCTTCCCGACGATCAACCTGCCGGACCGCACCTGGCCGTCGAAGACCATCACCGCCGCGCCGATCTGGTGCAGCTCCGACCTGCGCGATGGCAACCAGTCGCTGATCGAGCCGATGGATGCGGCCAAGAAGCTGCGCTTCTGGAAAACCCTCGTTGCAGTGGGGGTGAAGGAAATCGAAGCGTCGTTCCCGGCGGCCTCGCAGACTGACTTCGACTTTGTGCGCACCCTCATCGAAGAAGGCCACATCCCGGACGACACCACCATCCAGGTGCTGACCCAGGCCCGCGAAGACCTGATCGCTCGCACCTTCGAGTCCCTGCGTGGCGCGAAAAAAGCTATCGTCCACCTGTATAACGCCACCTGCCCATCGTTCCGCCGCATCGTGTTCAACCAGGACAAGGAAGGCGTGAAGGAAATCGCCGTGAACGCGGCCAAGCTGTTCGTCAAATACGCCGCGCAGCAGCCGGAAACCCAGTGGCAGTTCGAGTACTCGCCAGAAACCTTCAGCGCGACCGAGCTGGAGTTCGCCAAGGAAGTCTGCGACGCGGTGATCGAAGTGTGGAACCCGACGCCTGAACGCAAGGTGATCCTCAACCTGCCGGCCACCGTCGAAGTCGCCACGCCGAACATCTACGCCGACCAGATCGAGTGGTTCCACCGCAACATCACCCGGCGTGACAGCGTGCTCATCAGCCTGCACACCCACAACGACCGTGGCACCGGCGTCGCCGCCACCGAGCTGGGGCTGATGGCCGGCGCCGACCGTGTCGAAGGCTGCCTGTTCGGCAACGGCGAGCGCACCGGCAACGTCGACCTGGTGACCGTGGCGCTGAACCTCTACACCCAGGGTATCGACCCTGAGCTGGACTTCTCCGACATCGACGGCGTGCGCAAAGTCGTCGAGGAATGCAACCAGATCCCGGTCCACCCGCGTCACCCGTATGTCGGCGACCTGGTCCACACCGCGTTCTCCGGCTCGCACCAGGACGCAATCCGCAAGGGCTTCGCCCAGCAGAAACCCGACACCCTGTGGGAAGTA
Source organism: Pseudomonas sp. AGC41 (assembly GCF_057334555.1). Taxonomy (NCBI): domain Bacteria; kingdom Pseudomonadati; phylum Pseudomonadota; class Gammaproteobacteria; order Pseudomonadales; family Pseudomonadaceae; genus Pseudomonas; species Pseudomonas sp. AGC41. Next base: position 43,776 of record NZ_JBHFJB010000039.1, on the reverse strand, counting down.
CCGTACCTGCCGATCGACCCGGCCGACATCGGCCGCAGCTACGAGGCGGTGATCCGCGTGAACAGCCAGTCGGGCAAGGGCGGCATCGCCTACCTCCTGGAACAGGAATACGGCATCAGCCTGCCGCGGCGCATGCAGATCGAGTTCAGCCAGGTGGTGCAGCGTGAAACCGATCGCCTGGGCCTTGAGATGACCGCTCAGCAAATCCATGCCCTGCTCCAACGCGAATACCTGCAAGCCAACACTCCGTACGCGCTGGTCAGCCATCGCCTGCAGGAAGAAAACGGCAACAGCGCCGTGGAAGTGGAAGTGGCGAGCAAGGGCCAGGGCGAGACCAACCTGCACTGGCGCGGCAGAGGCAACGGCGCGCTGGAAGCGCTGGTGGCCGGGCTGCCGATTCCGGTGGAAATCATGGACTACAACGAACACGCCATCGGCGCCGGCACCAACGCCAAGGCGGCGGCGTACATCGAACTGCGCGTCAACGGCGAACGTGCGGTGCACGGCGTGGGCATCGATGAAAACATCACCACGGCGAGCTTCAAGGCGCTGTTCAGCGCGCTGAACCGTTCGCTGAGCCAGCCGGAAGCCAAGGCTGCTTGATCGACCGCTGAAAAACAAAAGGCCCCGGGGTGTGAACCTCGGGGCCTTTTGTTTGGCTTGGTTTTGGGTCGGCTGTTCCGGCCTCTTCGCGAGCAGGCTCGCTCCCACAG
>NZ_JBHFJB010000039.1:22444-43016 GCF_057334555.1 Pseudomonas sp. AGC41 | reverse complement strand
CACATATTGTGGGAGCGAGCCTGCTCGCGAAAGCGGTCCGTCAGACAACACCAAACTCAGGCATGGGTATCAATCGAAACCGTCATCGCCTGCAACAGCGCGGCCTGCAGAGTCTGCAATGTGGCCTGGGTCGCCATGATCTGGGTCTGTATCGCCATGACCTCCTGGGCTTTCTGCTCCTGGTCGGCCTGGCTTTTCTGAACCCTGGCCAGTTGGGCCTGCTGTTCGGCCAGCAATTTCTCGGTCCGCTCGATCTGCTTCTTCAGTTGCTCGATGACATTGCTGCCACTGCTGCCGCCCACACCGGCGATGTTCGCGCCGCTGGTGTCGACCTTCAGTTTCTTGTCCTTATCCTCGCCGGTCTCAGTCGATGTCACTGGACTGACCGCTTTTTCTTCCTCGGCCCCGCGGATGGAGACTTTTGGCGCTGAAAGTGGATAAGGGTTTACGGTCGTTGCGCTGATACTGGTCATAGGGACTCCTCCTTGGCTGACCCGTTATCGGCGTGCAATACCATTCCTTTAGGGCTGAATCGTTTCAATATACGAATTCGAAGCGATCCGCGTCCAGGTTCGCCGGGAAGCGTGTGCGATACGCCGCCAGGTCCGCCGCGCTCAGGCACACCGTGAACACGCCGTCGGCCTCGCCGGCACTGAGCAGCGTCTCGCCCTGGAAGTCCAGCACCTGACTGTCACCGGTATACGCGAAGCCCTTGCCGTCGGTGCCGATCCGGTTCACCGCCGCCACATAGCAGAGATTTTCGATGGCCCGTGCCGGCAGCAGCCGGTTCCAGTGCTGGCGCCGGGCGCCCGGCCAATTGGCGGTGTACAGCAACAGGTCGGTGTCCTCGGCATCGCGGCTCCACGCCGGGAAGCGCAGGTCGTAGCAGATCAGCGGACGCACCCGCCAGCCCTTGAGCTCGAACAACACCTGCTGGTCACCCGGTGTGTAATGGTTGTGCTCGCCGGCCATGCGAAACAGATGACGCTTGTCGTAATGCAGCACCTCGCCATCCGGACGCGCCCACAGCAAGCGATTGCGATGGCTGCCGTCGGCGGCCTGGATGATCACGCTGCCGGTGATCACCGCATCGAGCTTCGCCGCTTGGGCCTTGAGCCACTGGCTGGCGGGGCCGTTTTCCGGCTCGGCCAGGGTCGCGGCCTCCATGGAAAAACCGCTGGTGAACATTTCCGGCAGGATGATCAGGTCCGCCCCGCGCGCCTGTTCGAGCAGCGCGTCGAAATGTTCCAGGTTGGCCCGGCGGTCATGCCAGGCCAGCGTGGTCTGGATCAAGGCAATGTTCAGGTTCGGCAGCGCACTCAGATCACGCATAGTTTTTCCGCCGCTTCACGCAGCGTCTCCTCGCGCTTGGCAAAGCACAGGCGCACCAGGCGCTGGCCCTGCGGCGGGTTCTGGTAGAAAACCGAGATCGGGATGGTCGCCACGCCGTGTTCGCGGGTCATCCACACCGCCATGTCGACATCGTTGAGGTCCGGGCGGATCTGCGAATAATCCACCAACTGGAAATAAGTACCCGCGACGCGCTTGAAACTGAAGCGCGACGGCGCCAGCAGATCGCAGAACAGATCGCGTTTGGCCTGGTAGAAGTCCGGCAGCTCATCGACGTGCTCCGGATGCTCGGCCATGTAGTCGGCCAATGCGTACTGCAACGGCGTCACGCCACAGAAGCTGACGTACTGGTGCACCTTGCGCAGCTCCGCCGTCAGGGCTGGTGGCGCGACGACGTAGCCGGTCTTCCAGCCGGTGACGTGGTAGGTCTTGCCGAACGAACTGACCACAAAGGCGCGGCGATATAACTCTTCATGGGCCAGCACGCTGACGTGGGACACGCCGTCGAACACCAAATGTTCGTAGACTTCATCACTGATCAGATAAATATCGCGGTCGCGGATCAAGGCCGCCAACTGGTCCAGCTCGGCGCGGCTGATCAAGGCGCCGCTGGGGTTGTGCGGCGTGTTGAGGATGATCATTCGCGTGCGCGGGCTCAGGGCTTCGCCGAGCTTTTCAAAGTCGATGGCAAAATCGTCCAGGCCCAGTTGCACATGCACGCAACGCCCGCCTGCCAGTTGCACGGACGGTTCATAGCTATCGTAGGCTGGGTCGAAGACGATCACTTCGTCGCCGCTGTTAACCACCGCCGCGATGGCGCAGAAAATCGCCTGGGTCGCGCCGGGCGTCACAGTGACCTCTTGATCGGCATCGACACTTTCGCCATAGCTGCGGGCGATCTTTGCCGCGATCTGCTGGCGCAGGGCTGGCAGGCCGGTCATTGGCGAATATTGATTGTGGCCTTGGGCGATATGCCGGCCCACCGCATCGCGCAGGGCCTGCGGGCCATCGAAATCGGGAAAGCCCTGGGACAGGTTCAGCGCACCGGTCTGAGCGGCGAGCTGGGACATCTGGGTGAAAATCGTGATGCCGACATTCGGCAACTTGCTGGTGATCATCGAGGGTTCCCTGGGTCTGCACCCGGCTCTGGTGCGGCGCGGGAGAGCTCGAGGATAGCCCAATCGCCAGGCATGAAAAAGGGTGCCCGTGGGCACCCTCTTCAATTGCCGCCGAACATCCGTGGCGAGGGAGCTTGCTCCCGCTGGGTTGCGAAGCAGCCCCAAGATGTATCCGCCACAGCGGTGCATCCAGACAAAACGCAGGGGGCTGCTGCGCAGCCCAGCGGGAGCAAGCTCCCTCGCCACAAAGGCAGTCCTGAGAAGCCAGGATCAGCGCTTGTCGCGGCGCTTCTTGTCGGCCTTTTTGTGGTGCGACATCAAGCGGCGTTTTTTGTTGACCTGGCGGTCGGTGAGCGTGTTCTTGTTGCCTTCGTACGGGTTCTCGCCGCCTTTGAACTCGATGCGGATCGGCGTGCCGACCAGCTTGAGCACGCGACGATAAGTGTTCTCCAGGTAACGAACGTAGGACTTGGGCACCTTCTCGATCTGGTTACCGTGGATCACGATGATCGGTGGGTTGGCACCGCCCAAGTGGGCGTAGCGCAGCTTGATCCGGCGGTTGTTGACCATCGGTGGCGCATGCTCGCCGACCGCGTCTTCAAGGATCTGGGTCAGGCGGTTGGTCGGCCAGCGGGTGACCGCCGACTTGAACGAGTTCTGCACCGAGGCGTAGAGGTTGCCCACGCCGGTACCGTGCAGGGCCGAGATGAAGTGGATGTCGGCAAAGTCGACGAAGAACAGCCGACGCTGCAGTTCGACCTTGACGTAATCGCGCTCGCTCGGCGTCATGCCGTCCCACTTGTTGATCGCGATGACCAGCGCGCGACCGGCTTCCAGGGCGAAGCCCAGCAGGTTCAAATCGTGATCAACCACGCCTTCGCGGGCGTCCATCACGAAGATCACCACGTTGGCGTCTTTGATCGCCTGCAGGGTTTTGACCACGGAGAACTTTTCGACTTCTTCGTGGATCTTGCCGCGCTTGCGCACACCGGCCGTGTCGATCAGCGTGTACTTCTCTTCGTTACGCTCGAAGGGAATATAGATGCTGTCACGGGTGGTGCCGGGCTGGTCGTAGACGATGACCCGGTCTTCACCGAGCATGCGGTTGACCAGCGTCGACTTGCCGACGTTCGGGCGGCCGATGATCGCGATCTTGATCCCGTCCTTTTCGCTCGGACCCGGAATGCGCTTGGCTTCCTCGCCCTCGGCAACGACTTCTTCCTCGCCCTCTTCCGGCTCGTCTTCGTCATCCTTGGGGAAATCAGCCAGGGCGATTTCCAACATCTGGGTGATACCGCGACCGTGGGCACCGGCGATCGGGATCGCCTGGCCCATGCCCAACGGCGCGAACTCGGCGCGGGCCATGTCCGGGTCGATATTGTCGACCTTGTTGGCGACCACATAGGAACGCTTGTTACGTTTGCGCAAATGCTCGGCGATCATCTGGTCGGCGGCGGTAAAACCAGCCTTGGCGTCTACCAGGAACAGCACCACATCGGCTTCTTCGATGGCGAGCAGCGACTGCTCGGCCATTTTTTCGTCCATGCCGTGTTCATCACCGGAGATGCCGCCGGTGTCGACCAGAATATAGGTACGCCCTTGCCACTTGGCCTCACCGTATTGGCGATCACGGGTCAGACCGGACAAGTCACCAACGATGGCGTCACGAGTCCTGGTCAGGCGGTTGAACAAGGTGGACTTGCCGACGTTCGGTCGGCCCACCAGGGCGATTACGGGAACCATGCGGCTCTCCACTTCGTTATTTCAGAAAATACAAAAGCCGCTGCGAGGCAGCGGCTGGTGCTCGGGGGCCACCTTGTGGGAGCGAGCCTGCTCGCGAAAGCAGTGGGTCAGTCGACATACAGGCCGCTGGACCAGCGCATTCGCGAGCAGGCTCGCTCCTACAAAGGTGAAGCCGCTTGGGAATTAACCCAAGCATAGTCTTACTTGATGGTCAGGGCTTCCAGTTTGCCGCTGTTGCCATACACATAGATCATGTTACCCACCACCAGCGGACGGGCACGCAGGCCGTCGCTGTCGATGCGCTCACGACCGACGAAACGACCGTCGACCTGGCTGAGCAGGTGCAGGTAACCTTCCAGGTCACCCACTGCGACGTAGCTGGAGAACACTTCCGGGGCCGACAATTGGCGACGGGCCAGGGAATCGTTGCTCCACAATGCGGTGGTGGAACGCTCGTCAACGCCTTCGACGGTGCCCGAGGACAGGCTCACGTAGACGCTGCCGAAACCTTGGGCGACACCGGCGTAGCTCGACGCATCGCGCTGCCACAACGGACGCCCGCTTTCCAGGTCCAGCGCCGCAACGCGGCCCTGATAACTGGCGACGTACAGCGTACCGCCGGACAGCAGCAGGCCGCCGTCGATGTCGACCACACGCTCCAGCTCAGAACGACCTTGCGGGATCGCTACGCGCTGCTCCCAGACCGGGACGCCGTTGGAAATATCCAGGGCCACGACTTTACCGGTCGACAAGCCAGCCACCGCGAGGCGGTTGGTGACGATCGGCGCGCTGGTGCCACGCAGGGTCAGTACCGCCGGAGTGCTGTCGTACAACCAGCGCTGGTTGCCGGTGGCGGCATCCAGGCCAATCAGGCGGTCGTCCTGGGTCTGCACCACCACCACGTCACCGTTGGTAGCGGGCGGCGCGAGCACTTCGCTGGTCACGCGGGCGCGCCATCTCTCTTCACCGCTGCTCGCGTCCAGGGCGACGATCTCGCCCTTGAGCGTGCCGATCATGACCAGCCCGTAACCCACGCCAACGGCGCCGGACACAGGCAGTTCAAGATCCTGTTCCCATTTGACGTCACCGCTCATGCGATCCATGGCCATGACGACGCCAGTCACGTCGCCGGCATAAATGGTGTCGCCGTCGATGGCCGGCACCAGCATGTTGTAGGTTTCACCCTGGCCGTCACCGATGGAGCGGCTCCATTGCTTCTGCAGCACGACTTCTTCTTTGAAATCGGTCAGTTCGGCCGGAGGCAGTTCTTTCTTGCTGTTGCTGCTGCAACCCGCGGCCAGAATGGCCAGGGCCAGCAATGCTGCATGTTTCCAACGGATCACGTCACGCATCCCCTTTGGCCAGGTCGTCCAGCTTGATTTGCAGGCCACCGACTGCGGCTTCATCCGACAGCGCAGCCTTGGCTTTTTGGTAGGCCGCATGGGCCTCATTGGCACGGCCCAGCTGTACCAGCAGGTCGCCCTTGAGTTCTTCGCGGGTCGCCAGGAACGCCTTGTCGGCGTCGCCGTCGAGCAGCTTCAGCGCGTCTTCGGCCTTGTTCTGTGCCGCCAGCACCTGCGCCAGGCGCTGACGCGCGACTTCGCCCAGGGTCGGGTTGGCCGGTTTGTCGACGATGGCTTTCAGCTCGGCGACCGCGTCGTCCAGCTTGCCGCTGTCGACCGCGACCTTGGCCACGAACAGGCTGCCGTATTGGGCGTAAGCGGTGCCACCAAACTCTTTGTTGAGCTTTCCGGCCAGATCTGCCACGCGCGCCGCGTCAGGCTTACCGTCCGGGGTCAGAGTGGTTTCCAGCAATTGCTGGTAAAGCACCGAGGCACCTTGGGACTGGTTGCTCTGGTATTTCTGGTAGGCCTGCCAGCCGAACACGATGACCAGCGCCAACAGGCCGCCAGTGACCAGCGGCTTGCCATTGCGCGTCCACCAGTCCTTCAAATCCGCCAGCTGTTCATCTTCGGTACTCGACACCCCAATACTCCTTAATCGCTAAATCGGCTGTTTGACAGCTTCAACCCTGCACGACGCAGGTGGCCAGGTGTGCAGCAAGCGCATCCCAGGCAATACTTTGTTGTTCGCCCTGGCCACGCAGGGGTTTGAAACCTACCACTTGTTGGGCCAGTTCGTCGTCACCGAGAATCAATGCATACAGCGCACCGCTCTTGTCGGCCTTCTTGAACTGGCTCTTGAAGCTGCCGGCGCCGGCGTTGATCTGCAGGCGCAGGTTGGGCAACTGATCACGCACTCGCTCGCTCAGGGCCAGGGCGGCCAGTTCGGCGGCCTCGCCAAAGGCGCACAGGTACACATCGACCTGGCGGGCCAGCTCTTCCGGCACCTTGTCCAGCGCTTCAAGCATCAGCACCAGGCGCTCGATGCCCATGGCAAAACCCACGCCCGGGGTCGGCTTGCCGCCCATTTGCTCCACCAGCCCGTCATAGCGGCCACCGGCACATACGGTGCCCTGGGCGCCGAGCTTGTCGGTGACCCATTCGAAGACGGTCTTGCTGTAGTAATCCAGGCCACGGACCAACTTGGGGTTGATCACGTAAGGAATGCCGACGGCGTCCAGACGTGCCTTCAGCCCCTCGAAATGCGCGCGGGATTCGTCGTCGAGGTAGTCGGCCATTTTCGGCGCGTCCACCAGGATCGCCTGGGTCTCCGGGTGCTTGGTATCGAGCACACGCAGCGGGTTGGTCTTCAGGCGGCGCTGGCTGTCTTCGTCGAGCTTGTCGACATGAGCGGACAAAAATGCCACCAACGCCTCGCGGTAGCGGCCACGGGATTCGCTGGTACCCAGGCTGTTGAGCTCGAGCTTGACCGCATCACGCAGACCCAGCTCGCCCCACAGGCGCCAGGTCATCACGATCAGCTCGGCGTCGATGTCCGGACCTTCCAGATTGAACACTTCGAGGCCGATCTGGTGAAACTGGCGATAGCGGCCTTTCTGCGGACGCTCGTGGCGGAACATCGGGCCGATGTACCAGAGTTTCTGCACCTGGCCGCCGCCGGTGATGCCGTGCTCAAGCACCGCGCGTACGCACGCTGCCGTGCCTTCGGGGCGCAGGGTCAGGGAATCGCCGTTGCGGTCGTCGAAGGTGTACATCTCTTTTTCGACGATGTCGGTCACTTCACCGATGGAGCGTTTGAACAGCTCGGTGAACTCGACGATGGGCATGCGGATCTGCCGGTAACCGTAGTTATCCAGCAGGCGCGCGACGGTGCCCTCGAAATAGCGCCACAGGGGCGTCTGCTCGGGCAGGATGTCGTTCATGCCACGAATGGCTTGCAGAGACTTGCTCACGTGTATTCCTTAATCTTGCGACTTAACCGCGCGCGATGACCGCTGCGTCGGCTTCGACCTTTTCGGCCGCTTTCTGGCGGATCAGCCTTTCCAGCTCATCCACCAGATTGTCATTCGTCAGTTTCTGCGACGGCTTGCCGTCGATGTAAATCAGGTTCGGCGTGCCGCCCGTCAGGCCGATATGGGCCTCCTTGGCTTCGCCGGGCCCGTTGACCACGCAACCGATCACCGCGACATCCAGCGGCACCAGCAGGTCTTCAAGGCGCCCTTCCAGCTCGTTCATGGTCTTGACCACATCGAAGTTCTGCCGCGAGCAGCTCGGGCAGGCGATGAAGTTGATCCCTCGGGAACGCAGGTGCAGGGATTTGAGGATGTCGTAGCCGACTTTCACTTCCTCGACCGGGTCCGCCGCCAACGAGATGCGGATGGTATCGCCAATCCCTTCGGCGAGCAGCATACCGAGGCCGACGGCAGATTTCACCGTACCCGAGCGCAACCCACCGGCTTCGGTGATGCCCAGGTGCAACGGCTGGACGATTTCCTTGGCCAGCAGGCGGTAGGCTTCGACGGCCATGAACACGTCGGAGGCCTTCACGCTGACCTTGAAGTCGGGGAAATTCAGGCGTTCGAGGTGCTCGACATGGCGCAGCGCCGATTCCACCAGCGCGGCCGGAGTCGGTTCGCCGTACTTCTTCTGCAGGTCTTTTTCCAGGGAACCGGCGTTAACGCCGATGCGGATCGGAATGCCCCGGTCACGGGCCGCATCCACCACCGCGCGCACGCGATCTTCGCGACCGATGTTGCCCGGGTTGATGCGCAGGCAGTCGACGCCCAGCTCGGCCACGCGCAAGGCGATGCGGTAGTCGAAGTGAATGTCGGCCACCAACGGCACCTTGACCAGTTGCTTGATCTTGCCGAACGCCTCGGCGGCGTCCATGTCCGGCACGGAGACGCGCACGATGTCGACGCCGGCGGCTTCAAGACGATTGATTTGCGCGACCGTGGCGGCCACGTCATTGGTGTCGCTGTTGGTCATGCTCTGCACAGCGATTGGCGCATCGCCGCCCACGGGCACGTTACCGACCCAGATCTTCCGGGATTCGCGACGCTTGATTGGAGATTCGCCGTGCATGACTTATTGACCCAACTTCAGGCGAGCGGTCTCGCCACTGGTGAACGGAGCGATGTCGACTGGCTGGCCGTTGTAGCTGACCTGCGCGCCACGGGCATAACCCAGGCGTACGGCAAACGGCGGCCTGCCATTGACGGCCGTGCTGTCGCCTTTGCGCTTGAGGCCGCTGAACAGCACCTTGCCGTTGCCGTCGGTGATTTGCGTCCAGCAGTCGGCGGTGAACTGGATTTGTACCTGGCCATCACCGGGTGCAGGAGCCGGGGCCACCGGGGTTGCTGGCGCTGCCGGAGCGGCCACGGTTGGCGCTGGCGTAACGGGGGCTGGAGCCGCCGGAGTGGTCGGCGCGGTGCCGGCGTGGGCTGGAGCCGTCGGTGCGGCAGGCGTTGGGGCTGGCGCCGGAACGGATGGCACGCCAGGCTCGGCACCCGCCGCGGCATCGGTCTCGCCGCTGTCCTGGCCTTGAGGCAATGCCAGGGCGGTTTCACCCTCGGTCTGCCCGTCGACAACCGCCTGGTCTTCCGGCTCATCCAGCGGATGAATCTGGGTGGTGCCGTCGGCGCCTTCGACTTCGACATGCTCAGGGTTCATCGCAACCGGCTCCTTGCTGCGCAAGGAAGCCTGATCCTGCCACCAGACGAAACCGCCACCGATCACCGCGATCAGCAGCAACAGGCTGACGATACGCAAAATGGTATGGGAAACGCGCACTGGCTCCTCGATACGGCCCAGGCTGTGCACACTGCTGCCCTGGGCGTCGGAACCGGTGTATTGATCGAATTGCTGAACCAGCACGGTCTGGTCCATGCCAAGCAACTTGGCATAGGCGCGGATGTAGCCCCGAGCGAAAGTATGCCCAGGCAATTTGTCGAACGCGCCGGCTTCCAGGTTGCTCAGGGAAGTCACGGTGAGATTGAGCTTGAGGGCCACTTCGGCCAGCGACCAACCATTGCTTTCGCGGGCTTGACGCAGGGTCTCACCGGGATTTACGCGAGTCGCTGCTACAACTTCGGGATGCGCCGCTTTCATCATTGCTCCGACAGGTATTGCTGATATTCCGGCGTACCGGGATAGAGTCTTTTGAGTTGCAGGCCATAACTGGCGGCCTTGTCACGATCTTCAAACACATGCGCCAGCCGAACGCCGAGCAATAGACTACGTGCATTTTGCTCGCTGAGCAGGCTAAACCGCTCGTAATAGTCGCGAGCGGGCACATAATGCCTGTCTTCGTAAGACAACTCAGCCATTTCCAGCAACGCGCGCGGTTGCTGGCGGTTGAGCCGCAGCGCCTTTTCGAGCTGCTGGCGGGCCAGGTCACGCTGGCCGAGTTTTGCGGCGGTCATGCCGAGGTTCTCGAACACCCGCGAACGCTCAGGGTAAAGGGTATCGGCGGCCGCTTGCTCGAAGCGCTCGTAGGCTTCCCTGTAGCGTGCCTGCTCGTAGAGGAAGCTGCCGTAGTTGTTGAGGATCCGGGCATCTTGCGGGCGGGCGGACAACGCCTTGCGAAAGTGTTCATCGGCCAGCTCCGGCTCCATCTCGGCCTGGAACACCAGGGCCAGCGCCGCATTGGCATCGGCGTCCGAGCTGTCCAGCTCCAGGGCCTTCTTGAGCGGTACCTTGGCCCGTTCGGTCATGCCCTGTTGCAGATAGCCAATGCCCAGCTGCACATAGGCCTCGCGCGCTTCGTCACGGCCCTTGCTGGTTTTCATCGGGTTATAGTCGCCCGACAGAACACAACCGGAACAAAGGCCGGCCAACAGCAACAGCAGCGCAAAGCGCAGGGACATAGAGTTCCTCTCTTAGTGACTGTTCGCAGCGTTCTGTACTGCATCGTCCGCGGCGTTCAATTCGCGCACGGCAATGTAGCGTTCGCTGCGACGGGTGCGATCCAGCACCTGTCCTACCAATTGGCCACACGCGGCATCGATGTCTTCGCCACGGGTGGTGCGCACGGTGACGTTGAAGCCAGCGTGGTGGAGCTGATCCTGGAACCGACGAATCGCATTGTTGCTCGGACGCTCGTAGCCGGAATGCGGGAACGGGTTGAACGGGATCAGGTTGATCTTGCACGGGATGTTCTTGAGCAGCTCGATCATCTCGACCGCGTGTTCAACCTTGTCATTCACGTCCTTGAGCAACGTGTACTCGATGGTCAGCACGCGCTTTTCGCCCAGGGACGACATGTAGCGCTGGCACGACTCCAGCAGCATCTTAAGCGGATACTTCTTGTTGATCGGCACCAATTGGTTACGTAATGCGTCATTCGGTGCGTGCAGCGACAACGCCAGGGAGACGTCGATGTGCTTGGCCAGCTCATCGATCATCGGCACCACGCCCGAGGTGGACAGGGTCACGCGGCGCTTGGAGATGCCGTAGCCCAGGTCGTCCATCATCAGGTGCATGGCGGCGACGACGTTGTCGAAGTTCAGCAGCGGCTCACCCATGCCCATCATCACCACGTTGGTGATGGCACGGTCGACGGTTGCCGGGACGCTGCCAAAGGATTTGTTGGCAATCCACACCTGGCCGATCACTTCGGCGGCGGTGAGGTTGCTGTTGAAGCCTTGCTTGCCGGTGGAGCAGAAACTGCAATCCAGGGCACAGCCTGCCTGGGACGAAACGCACAAGGTGCCGCGCTTGCCCTGGGGAATGTAGACGGTCTCGACGCAGCTGCCGGACGCCACGCGCACCACCCACTTACGGGTGCCGTCGCTGGAGATGTCCTCGCTGACCACTTCGGGGCCGCGAATCTCGGCAATGGCCTTGAGCTTTTCGCGCAGGGCCTTGCCGACATTCGTCATGGCGTCGAAATCGTCGACGCCAAAGTGGTGAATCCATTTCATAACCTGACCGGCACGGAAACGCTTCTCCCCGATCGAGTCGAAGAATTTCTCCATTTCCGGCTGGGTCAGGCCCAACAGGTTGGTTTTGCCGTTCGATGTAGTCATGGATTCACCTTCACTCAAAAGCCTGGGCTTAGCGAGTGGTTACTTCAGTAGCGGAGAAAAAGTAAGCGATTTCGCGAGCAGCGGCGGCTTCGGAGTCCGAACCGTGGACGGCGTTGGCGTCGATGGATTCAGCGAAGTCAGCACGGATGGTGCCAGGAGCAGCTTCTTTAGGGTTGGTAGCGCCCATCAGCTCACGGTTGCGAGCGATGGCGTTTTCGCCTTCCAGGACCTGAACGACAACCGGACCGGAAGTCATGAAGGCAACCAGCTCACCGAAGAAACCGCGCTCGCTGTGCTCAGCGTAGAAGCCTTCGGCTTCGGCTTTGGACAATTGCTTCATTTTCGAAGCTACAACGCGCAGGCCAGCGTCTTCGAAGCGGGTAACGATCTTGCCGATCACGTTTTTAGCAACGGCGTCAGGCTTGATGATGGAGAAAGTACGTTGAACAGCCATGGTGTAACTCCAGAAACGGTAATTTACGAAAAATTAAACCCGCGAATTATACGCGGGTTCTTGGGTATTGCCTAACCTGCGAGGCGATCAGTCCAATTCAGCGGCCCAGAGTTCCTGAACCGCTTCCAACACCTTCTCGCCGACTCGGCCAGAGGTGGCATCGAAGTCGGGCAGCTCCAGGATCATCTGCTGCAAACGGACGAAACCTACAGAGTATGGATCGAGACCCTCGTGGGCTTCGGCCAACTCTTCCGCGATGCGTTGTACATCATTCCAACCATAGCTCATGACAGTGTCACCATCAGTGCGGCGCTTCGGCCGCATGGTTAAGTGAGTATCTCGGGATTTCGACGGTCAGGTCTTCAGTGCCGACGATGGCCTGGCAACCCAGACGCGACTGCGGCTCAAGCCCCCAGGCGCGGTCAAGAAAGTCTTCTTCCAGCTCGTCCGCCTCTTCCAGCGACTCGAAACCTTCACGAATGATGCAGTGGCAGGTCGTGCAAGCGCAAACGCCGCCACAGGCGCTTTCCATCTCGATGTGGTGTTCGTGGGCCAGGTCAAGAATGGACGTTCCGGGCTCGGCTTCCACGACCATGCCGTCCGGGCAGAACTTCTCGTGGGGCAGAAAAATCACCTGCGGCATCAGTTATTCCTCGATTTCATTCAGGTTGCGCCCCGCCAGGGCGGCTTTCACCGTCGAGTCCAGGCGGCGGGCAGCAAAGGCATCGGTGACTTGCGACAGACGCTTGGTCTGCTGTTCGATGGCATAACCATCGGTGCCCTTGATCAATTCGGAGAGTTCTTGCATCTGCATTTCGATGACCATGCGCTCCTCGGCGTCGAGCAAGCGCTCGCCATCGGCTTCGAGGGCGGCCTGCACGGCTTCGATCAAGCGCTGGGCGTCTACCTGCTGCTCGCGCAGCACACGGGCGACCTTGTCGTCGCTGGCGTGCTGGAAGGAATCCTTGAGCATCTTGGCGATTTCGCCGTCGGTCAGGCCATAGGACGGCTTGACCTGGATGCTCGCTTCCACACCCGAACCCAGTTCGCGGGCAGAAACATTGAGCAAGCCATCGGCGTCGACCTGGAAGGTCACGCGGATTTTCGCCGCACCGGCAACCATGGCCGGGATGCCGCGCAATTCGAAGCGGGCCAGGGAGCGGCAGTCGCTGATCAATTCACGCTCGCCTTGCAGCACGTGAATCATCATGGCCGACTGGCCGTCTTTATAAGTGGTGAAATCCTGGGCGCGGGCGACGGGGATGGTGGTGTTGCGCGGGATCACCTTCTCCATCAGGCCGCCCATGGTTTCCAGGCCCAGGGACAACGGAATCACGTCGAGCAGCAGCAATTCGCCGCCGTCGCGTTTGTTGCCGGCCAGGGTATCGGCCTGGATCGCGGCGCCGATGGCGACCACCTGATCCGGGTCGATTTCAGTCAGCGGCTGGCGGCCAAAGGCTTCGGCAACGGCTTCGCGAACCCGAGGCACGCGAGTCGAACCACCGACCATGACCACAGCCTTGACATCTTCCAGCTCGACGCCGGAATCACGCACGGCACGGCGGCAGGCCTTGAGGCTGCGGGCGACCATGGGTTCGATCAGGGCATTGAAGGCTTCGCGGGTCAGCGTTGCTTTCCATTCGCCGTAAGCGACCTCAACGCTGGCGGCGCCGGTCAAGGCTTCCTTGGCGGCGCAGGCGGTTTGCAGCAGATGGCGCTGGGTACCGGGATCGAGATCAGCGGACAAGCCAGCCTGCTCGATGATCCAGCCGGCAATAGCGTGATCGAAGTCGTCGCCGCCCAGGGCGCTGTCGCCACCGGTGGCGAGGACTTCGAAGACACCGCCGGTCAGGCGCAGGATCGAAATATCAAACGTGCCGCCGCCCAAGTCGTAAATGGCGACCAGGCCCTCGGCGTGCTGGTCCAGGCCGTACGCAACGGCAGCGGCCGTCGGCTCGTTGAGCAGGCGCAGCACGTTGAGGCCGGCGAGCTTGGCCGCGTCCTTGGTGGCTTGGCGCTGGGCGTCATCGAAATAGGCCGGAACGGTGATCACCGCGCCCACCAGTTCACCGCCCAACGCGGCTTCGGCGCGCTGACGCAGGACCTTGAGGATGTCGGCGGAGACTTCTACCGGGCTTTTCGGGCCCTGCACGGTCTCGATGAACGGCATGTGGGATTCGCCGCCGATGAAGCGGTACGGCAGCTGATCGCCCAATTGCTTGACGTCGGACAGACCACGACCCATCAAGCGCTTGACCGATACGATGGTATTGAGTGGATCGGTGGCAGCGGCCAGCTTGGCCGACTCGCCGACTTCGACGCGATCGGCGTGGTAGCGCACGGCAGACGGCAGGATCACCCGCCCCTGCTCGTCGGCCAGCGGCTCGGAAAGACCGCTGCGCAAAGCAGCGACCAGGGAATTGGTGGTACCCAAGTCAATCCCGACAGCCAGGCGACGCTGGTGCGGTTGTGGACTTTGGCCGGGTTCGGCGATCTGCAGTAGGGCCATCGTAATCAGGACTTATCTGTAATCAGGCGTGCGACCGGAGCGGCACTGGGTTAATCGTCGAGGCGCTCTTCCAGCTGGCGCACTTCGTAGGTCAGCTTGTCGAGGAACTGCATGCGCCGCATCAGGCGTTCGGCCTGTTCGCGTTGCGCAGCATCGTTCCAGCAGGCTGCGAAGCTCTCGTTGAGTTCTTGCTGGGCGTCTTTCAGGCGACGCTTGAAGACCGCGACACCCGCCAGGTCGGCGCTGTCCTGCAGGTCTTCGAGCTCCTCGCGCCATTGCATCTGCTGCAACAGGAACTCGGGATCGTGCACCGTGACTTCCAGGGGCAGCTCATGACCGCTGATGGCGAGCAGGTAACGCGCGCGCTTGGCCGGACTCTTGAGCGTCTGGTAGGCCTCGTTGAGGTTCGCCGACTGCTCGAGAGCCCGCCGCTGCTCAGCCTCGGAGGCATCGGCAAAGCGGTCGGGGTGGACACCCCGGGCCAGTTCCAGATAACGCGCGGACAACTGATCGAGGTCCAGCTGGAAAGCAGGCTGCAACTGGAACAACGCAAAATGACAAGGAGTACCCACGAGCAGCCTCAGATGTTGAAGCTTTCGCCGCAGCCACATTCACCGCGCACGTTGGGGTTGTTGAACTTGAAGCCTTCGTTCAACCCTTCCTTGACGAAATCCAGCTCGGTGCCGTCCAGGTACGTCAGGCTTTTCGGGTCGATGATCACTTTCTGACCATGACTTTCGAACACCTGGTCGTCTTCGCCCACTTCGTCGACGAATTCCAGTACATAGGCGAGGCCGGAACAACCCGTGGTGCGAACACCCAGGCGGATACCCTCGCCCTTGCCGCGCCCCGCAAGTGAGCGCTGGATATGGTTAGCTGCCGCTTCTGTCATCTGGATAGCCATGGAAACTCCTTACCGTAACGCGGATCAGATCAAGCCTTTCTTCTGCCTGTAGTCGCGAACGGCGGCCTTGATGGCGTCTTCAGCGAGTACCGAGCAGTGGATTTTCACTGGCGGCAAGGCCAGTTCTTCGGCCAACTGAGTGTTCTTGATGGTTTCGGCTTCGTCGAGGGTCTTGCCTTTCATCCACTCGGTGGCCAGGGAGCTGGACGCGATGGCGGAGCCGCAGCCGTAGGTCTTGAACTTGGCATCTTCGATGATGCCTTGTTCGTTGACCTTGATCTGCAGGCGCATCACGTCGCCGCACGCCGGGGCGCCGACCATGCCGGTGCCGACGTCAGGATCCTGCGCGTCCATCTTGCCGACGTTGCGCGGGTTCTCGTAGTGGTCGATGACCTTTTCGCTATATGCCATTTGCTTCAATCCTCATCAGTGGAGCCGCTCTGGTGGCGACTTCTCAGTGCGCCGCCCATTCGATTTTCGAAATGTCGACGCCGTCTTTGTACATGTCCCACAGCGGCGAAAGAGCGCGCAGCTTGGTAACGGCCTCGCAGACTTTCTGCGCGGCGTAATCGATTTCTTCTTCGGTGGTGAAGCGGCCGAAGGTGAAGCGGATCGAGCTGTGAGCCAGTTCGTCGTTGCGGCCCAGGGCACGCAGCACGTACGAAGGCTCCAGCGACGCCGAGGTGCACGCCGAACCGGACGACACGGCCAGATCCTTGAGCGCCATGATCAGCGACTCGCCTTCAACGTAGTTGAAGCTGAGGTTCAGGTTGTGTGGAACGCGGGCGGTCATGCTGCCGTTGACGTAGAGCTCTTCGAGGTGCTCGACCTGCTTGAAGAAACGGTCGCTCAAGGCCTTGATACGGACGTTCTCGGCGGCCATGTCTTCCTTGGCCACGCGGAAGGCTTCGCCCATGCCGACGATCTGGTGCGTCGCCAGGGTACCGGAACGCATGCCACGCTCGTGACCGCCACCGTGCATGGTCGCTTCGAGGCGAACACGCGGCTTGCGGCTGACGTACAGGGCGCCGATGCCTTTGGGGCCATAAGTCTTGTGGGCCGAGAAGGACATCAGGTCGACTTTCAGCTTGGACAGGTCGATGTCGACCTTGCCGGTGGACTGCGCGCCGTCGACGTGGAACAGGACGCCCTTGGAGCGGGTCAGTTCGCCGATGGCCGCGATGTCGTTGACGGTGCCGATTTCGTTGTTCACGTGCATGATCGAAACCAGGATGGTGTCGTCGCGCAGTACGGCTTCGACCATGGCCGGGGTGATGATGCCGTCTTCACCGGGCTCGATGTAGGTGACTTCGAAGCCTTCACGCTCCAGTTGGCGCATGGTGTCCAGGACAGCCTTGTGCTCGATCTTGGAGGTGATCAGGTGCTTGCCCTTGGTGTGGTAGAAATGCGCGACACCCTTGATTGCCAGGTTGTCGGACTCGGTGGCACCGGAGGTCCAGACGATTTCGCGCGGGTCGGCATTGACCAGGTCGGCGACCTGGCGACGGGCGTTTTCGACCGACTCTTCGGCCTTCCAGCCAAACACGTGGGAACGCGAGGCCGGGTTGCCGAAGTTTCCGTCGACCAGCAGGCATTCACTCATCTTTTGCGCGACACGCGGATCAACCGGGGTGGTCGCAGAGTAATCAAGGTAAATCGGCAATTTCATGGACTCTCTCCTAAATCAGGCTGGCTGGCGTTCCGCGTGCTCTGCGGCAGTCATTCGACGGCGGACGCTTCAATCTTGTCCAGGTGCGGCGCCTTGCCATTGCAACGGCGCTGGTCCTGACGCTGGGCTACTTCTTGCACCTCACGGCGAGTCACAAGGTCGGCCAAGCTGATACCACTCAGAAATTCGTGAATCTGCAGGCTCAAGTCGCACCACAGATGATGGGTCAGGCAGGTATCGCCGCCGTGGCAGTCGCCCAGCCCTTGGCATTTGGTCGCATCGACCGATTCGTTCACGGCATCGATCACCTGGGCGACCTGGATGCCTTGCATCTCGCGCGACAGCTGGTAGCCGCCACCGGGGCCACGAACGCTGGAGACCAGGTTGCTGCGGCGCAGCTTGGCGAACAGCTGTTCGAGGTAGGACAGGGAGATGCCCTGGCGTTCGGAGATATCGGCCAGGGACACCGGCCCGTGCTGCGCATGCAATGCCAGATCGAGCATTGCGGTCACGGCGTATCGGCCTTTTGTAGTCAGTCGCATGGACAATTACCACGAAGTTCGGAATGGGGGCGAGTATGCAATTCCCGAGTATTTAAGTCAAGTATAAGACCTAGTGCTTTACTCGGGTTTACCCGCAAAAGAGCGCGCGCATGATAGCAAAGGTAGGCGCCTAACGACCAGCTGTACCGCGTTATCGTTCTTCGCGAGCAGGCTCGCTCCCACAGGGGATTGGCGGTGCAGCACAGATCCAGTGTGGGTGCGAGCCTGCTCGCGAAGGGGCCACCAGGGCTTCAGCTAGCCTGGCTTTGATCCTTGTCCTTCACACACGCGAAATCCTCTTCGCGCAGTTCCGGCAGATCCTTGGCACAATAATCACTCCCCAGCTCCTTCAGGGCGCCGCACATTCCCTCCAGCCGCCCGTCCACCGCTTGCAGATGATCGAGCAACTGGTTGATGGCGCGCGCCACCGGGTCGGGCATGTCTTCGCCGACACCATAGGCATCGAAGCCGATCTTCTCGGCCATGGCCTTGCGCCTGGCGTCCTGCTCTTCGTCCGGCTTGACGATGATCCGCCCCGGAATACCCACCACGGTCGCGCCGGGCGGCACGGCCTTGGTGACCACGGCGTTGGAGCCGACTTTCGCCCCCGCGCCCACGGTAAACGGGCCGAGCACCTTGGCGCCAGCACCGACGACAACGCCGTTTTCCAGGGTCGGGTGGCGCTTGCCTTTGTTCCAGCTGGTGCCGCCGAGGGTCACGCCCTGATAGAGCGTGACGTCGTCGCCGATCTCGGCGGTCTCGCCGATGACGATGCCCATCCCGTGGTCGATGAAGAACCGCCGGCCGACCTTGGCGCCCGGATGGATTTCGATGCCGGTCAGCCAGCGCCCGAAGTTCGAGACCAGCCGCGCCAGCCATTTCCAGCCCATGTTCCACAAGGCACCGGACAGGCGATGGATCCAGATGGCGTGCATGCCGGGGTAGCAGGTCAGCACTTCAAAGGCATTGCGCGCCGCCGGGTCACGATGGAAGACGCTCTGGATATCTTCACGCAAACGTTCGAACATTTTATTCCTTCCGCTTAATCAGCTCGCCACGGGCCGCTTTCTGGGTTTCCGTGAGGATGCCGCGCAATATATTCATTTCCGCTCGGCTCACCGAGCTTCGTCCGTACAACCGACGCAGGCGCGCCATCAAGTGCCGAGGTTTGTCCGGGTCGAGGAATTCGATGTCCACCAGGGTCTGCTCCAGGTGTTCATAAAATCGCTCAAGCTCGTCCATGGTCGCCAGTGTCTCACTGCGCGGCGATGTCGCCTCGAATTTTTCCACCTTGCTCGGCTGGCCTTCGGCTTGCAGCCAGGCCATGCGCACTTCATAGCTCAACACCTGCACCGCCGCCCCAAGGTTCAGCGAGCTGAAGCTGGGGTCGGAGGGGATATGCACGTGAAAATGACATCGCTGCAGCTCTTCATTGGTGAGGCCGGAATCTTCACGGCCGAACACCAAGGCGATTTCCGCGCCCTGCCCGGCTTCCTCGACCACCTTGGTGCCGCATTCGCGAGGATCGAGCAGCGGCCAGGGGATACGGCGGTCGCGGGCGCTGGTGCCGAGCACCAGGTTACAACCCACCAGGGCGTCTTCCAGGGTAGCGACGACCTGGGCATTGGTCAGGATGTCACCAGCGCCGGATGCCCGCGCGTCGGCTTCGTGATGGGGAAACGAGCGCGGCTCGACCAGCACCAGCCGCGACAGGCCCATGTTCTTCATGGCCCGCGCAGCTCCGCCGATGTTACCCGGATGGCTGGTATTGACCAGGACGACACGAATGTTCTGCAACAAGGGAGGCGCTCTCGAACATATAAAAGGGAGCAAATCTTACCTAAGCACCTACCGTTAAGCTATGAAAGCGAACACCAACCTTCTCCTGAGAAAAGTTTCTGATAGAATGCGCGGCTTTCTTTAACAACCTTAGGTGACACATCCATGCAGCCCATGCTGAATATCGCGCTGCGCGCCGCCCGCAGCGCCAGTGAACTGATCTTCCGCTCCATCGAGCGCCTGGATACCATCAAGGTCGATGAAAAAGATGCCAAGGACTACGTGTCCGAGGTTGATCGCGCCGCCGAACAGAAAATCGTCGACGCCCTGCGCAAGGCTTACCCGAACCACTCCATCCTCGGTGAAGAGACCGGCATGCACGCCGGTACCGGCATCGAAGGCGAAGAATACCTGTGGATCATCGATCCGCTGGACGGCACCACCAACTTCCTGCGCGGCATTCCTCACTTCGCTGTCAGCATCGCCTGCAAATACCGTGGCCGCCTGGAACACGCCGTCGTGCTGGATCCGGTTCGCCAGGAAGAATTCACCGCCAGCCGTGGCCGTGGCGCCCAACTGAACGGCCGTCGCCTGCGCGTCAGCGGCCGCACCAGCCTGGACGGCGCCCTGCTGGGTACCGGTTTCCCGTTCCGTGATGACCAGATGGACAACCTCGACGACTACCTGGGCATGTTCCGCGCCCTGGTCGGCCAGACCGCCGGCATCCGCCGCGCCGGCGCCGCGAGCCTGGACCTGGCTTATGTAGCTGCCGGTCGTTTCGATGCGTTCTGGGAATCGGGTCTGTCCGAGTGGGACATGGCGGCAGGCGCCTTGTTGATCCAGGAAGCCGGCGGTTTGGTCAGCGACTTCACCGGCGGCCACGACTTCCTTGAAAAAGGCCACATCGTTGCCGGCAACACCAAATGCTTCAAGGCTGTGCTGACGGCGATCCAGCCACACCTGCCGGCCTCGCTGAAGCGCTAAGCCGCTCGGCTCAAGAGAAGCACCCTTCGGGGTGCTTTTTTTATGCCTGTTCAAACCGCTCAGTTCAGAGGTGAACACTCCGTGGGGGGGGGGGGGCTCCCGCTCGGTTGCGCAGCGACCGCAAGAT
>NZ_JBHFJB010000039.1:0-22424 GCF_057334555.1 Pseudomonas sp. AGC41 | reverse complement strand
ATCTTGGGCCTGCTGGGCAGCCCAGCGGGAGCAAGCTCCCTCGCCACGATGGGTTACACCTTGAATATGGAGCAGACTGAACCACCGCTTTCGCGAGCAGGCTCGCTTCCACAGGGGATTGGGGGATCGGCAGTGCGGGCAAAAAAAAGCACCCCGGAGGGTGCTTTTTCATAGCGGCTGGATTACTGGGCCGGTTCGTTCTGACCCAGGATCAGCTGGCCTTCCTTACTGACCGGGATCTGGTTGCCCGGGTCGCGATCCATACGGACTTTGCCTTCCTTGCCGTCGAGCATGTAGCGGACGTCGTAGCCTACAACCTTGTCGCTGATGTCATTGACGGTGTTGCAGCGAGTCTGGGTGGTGGTGTAGGTGTCGCGCTCCTGCATGCCTTCCTGAATCTTGTTACCGGCATAACCACCGCCGGCCGCACCTGCCACGGTGGCGATCTTCTTGCCGTTGCCGCCGCCGATCTGGTTGCCCAACAGGCCACCGGCCACGGCGCCGAGCACGGTGCCGGCGATCTGGTGTTGATCCTGAACCGGCTTCTGCCGGGTCACTGTCACGTCCTTGCACACTTCACGCGGGGTCTTGATCTGGGTCTTGACCGGTTCCACGGCCAGTACTTGCGCATACTCAGGGCCACTTTTTACCAAGCTGTAGGTGGCGACCGCACCACCGGCTGTTACACCGACAGCACCCAATACCGCACCAACCAGCATCGATTTGTTCACTTGAACCTCCAGGCCATTACAAGCGGATTAATCCGCGCTTCTCCCAGCCTTGGAGCACAAAAAAAGGCGCGAGTTCAACTCGCGCCTTTTAAGCGGTGACGGACGGAAAACCGAGCCTTACGGGCGGTCGTCCACCTCGGTCTCGGTGGCCGCCGGAGGAATCAGATCCTCGGAGCTGAGGTCCAGCCAGATCAGCACCACGTTGGCGATGTAGATCGACGAGTAGGTACCCGCCATCACACCGATGAACAGCGCGATGGAGAAGCCGAACAGGTTGTCGCCGCCAAACACCAGCAGCGCGACAATCGCCAGCAAGGTGGAGATCGACGTCGCCATGGTCCGCAGCAACGTCTGGGTGGTCGAGATGTTGATGTTCTCGATCAACGAGGCCTTGCGCAGCACACGGAAGTTTTCGCGCACCCGGTCGAACACCACGATGGTGTCGTTGAGCGAGTAACCGATGATCGCCAGCACCGCCGCCAGCACCGTCAGGTCGAAGGTGATCTGGAAGAACGACAGGATGCCCACGGTCACGATCACGTCGTGGATCAGCGAGACAATCGCGCCGACCGCGAACTTCCACTGGAAGCGGAAAGCCAGGTAGAGCATCACGCCGCCCAGCGCCAACAGCATGCCGAGGCCGCCCTGGTCGCGCAGCTCCTCACCCACCTGCGGGCCGACGAACTCGACGCGCTTGACCTGGGCCGGGTTATCGCCACCGGCCTTCTGCAAGGCTTCGGCTACCTGGTGGCCCAGTTGCGGGTCTTCACCCGGCATGCGCACCAGCAAATCGGTGGTGGCGCCGAAGCTCTGCACGATGGCGTCGTTGTAGCCCGAGGCCGCCAGTTGCTCACGCACCTTGGTGACGTCGGCCGGACGCTCGTAGGTTAGCTCGATGAGCGTACCGCCGGTGAAGTCCAGGCCGTAGTTCAGGCCCTTGGTGGCCCAGCTGAACAACGCCAGGGCCGTGAGGAACAATGTGACGCCGAACGCAATGTTGCGAACGCCCATGAAGTTGATTGTACGTAACATGGCAGCCCCTTAAATCCACAACTTCTTGAAGTCACGACCGCCAAAGATCAGGTTGACCATTGCGCGGGTCACCATGATGGCTGTGAACATCGAGGTAAAGATCCCGAGGGACATGGTCACTGCGAAGCCCTTGACCGGGCCGGTGCCCATGGCAAAGAGAATCCCGCCGACCAGCAAGGTGGTCAGGTTGGAGTCGAGAATCGCGGTGAATGCCCGGCCGAAGCCTTCGTTGATTGCCCGCTGGATCGACATGCCCGCGGCGATCTCTTCACGTATCCGCGAAAAGATCAGCACGTTGGCGTCCACCGCCATACCCATCGTCAAGACGATACCGGCGATACCCGGCAGGGTCAGCGTGGCGCCCAGCAAGGACATCAGGGCCAGCAGCAGGACCATGTTCACCGCCAGCGCAACCGTGGCGATGATGCCGAAGAAGCGGTAGATGGCGATGATGAACAGCGACACGAACAGCATGCCCCACAGGGACGCATCGACGCCCTTGGTGATGTTGTCGGCACCCAGGCTCGGGCCGATGGTGCGCTCTTCAGCGAAGTACATCGGCGCGGCCAGGCCACCGGCACGCAGCAGCAGGGCCAGCTCCGAGGATTCGCCCTGGCCGTTCAGGCCGGTGATGCGGAACTGGCTGCCCAGTGGCGACTGGATGGTCGCCAGGCTGATGATCTTCTTCTCTTCCTTGAAGGTCTGGACCGGCACGTCTTTCTCGACGCCGTTGACCACCTGTTTGGTGTAGGTGGTGGTCGGCTTCTGCTCGATGAAGATCACCGCCATGCTGCGCCCGACGTTGCTGCGCGTGGCGCGGCTCATCAGTTCGCCGCCGTGGCCGTCGAGACGGATGTTCACCTGTGGACGACCCTGCTCGTCGAAGCCCGCCTGGGCGTCGGTCACCTGGTCACCGGTGATGATCAGGCCGCGCTCGATCTGGGCCGCGGGACGACCGCCTTCGCGGAATTCGAAGCTCTCGGAAGTCGCCTTGGAAGCACCCGGCTCAGCGGCCAGGCGGAATTCCAGGTTGGCGGTCTTGCCGAGGATACGCTTGGCTTCGGCAGTATCCTGCACACCCGGCAGCTCAACCACGATGCGGTTGGCGCCCTGGCGCTGGACGATCGGCTCGGCCACACCCAGCTCGTTGACGCGGTTACGGACCGTGGTCAAGTTCTGCTTGATGGAGTATTCGCGGATTTCCGCCAGCTTGGCCGGGGTCATCGCCAGACGCAGCACCGCCTGACCATTGAGGTCGGCCGGCACAATGTCGAAATCGTTGAAATTCTTGCGGATCAGGGCACGAGCCTGTTCGCGGGCATCTTCATCGCTGAAGCCCAGCTGAATGGCACCTTCGAACTGCGGCAGGCTGCGATAGCGCACGCGCTCTTTACGCAGCAGGCTCTTGACGTCGCCTTCGTAGACTTTCAGGCGCGCGTCGAGGGCTTTTTCCATGTCCACTTCCAGCAGGAAGTGCACACCGCCGGACAAGTCCAGGCCCAGCTTCATTGGGTGCGCGCCAAGATTGCGCAGCCACTGCGGGGTGGTCTGGGCCAGGTTCAGGGCCACAACGTAATCGTCGCCCAACGCCTTGCGAACCACATCCTTGGCCGGCAACTGGTCTTCAGACTTGACCAGGCGCAACAGGCCGCCCTTGCCGTTTTCGGCGATGGACGCAGCCTTGACCCCGATATTGGACGCCTTGAGCGCAGCGCTCGCGCGGTCCAGATCGGCCTGGGTGACCTGCAACGCCGTGCTGGCGCCGCTGACCTGAATGGCCGGGTCATCCGGGTAGAGATTGGGAGCGGAATAAATCACACCGACCGCCAGCACCGCCAGGATCAGTAGGTATTTCCACAGAGGGTATTTGTTCAGCATCACGCCGCCCGCTTATGACGCGGGGCGCCTTGCGCGCCCCGTCGATTGAAGAGAAGTTGTTACTTAGATCGCTTTCAGCGTGCCTTTTGGCAGCGTGGCCGCGATGGCGCCCTTCTGAAACTTCATTTCAACAGTGTCGGACACTTCCAGAACCACGAAGTCATCCGCCACTTTGGTGATCTTGCCGGCGATGCCGCCGGTGGTGACCACTTCATCACCTTTCTGCAAGCTGCCGAGCAGGTTCTTCTGCTCTTTGGCGCGCTTGGCCTGTGGACGCCAGATCATCAGGTAGAAGATGACCAGGAAGCCGACCAGGAAAATCCACTCGAAACCGCCACCCATAGGGCTGGCAGCAGCAGGTGCAGCCGCGTCAGCCATGGCATTAGAGATAAAAAAGCTCATTTAGCACTCCAGTTGCAAATATTGAATCTAGGGATCGGAAAACTCAGTCCAAAGGCGGAACAGGCAACCCGCGCTTGGCATAGAAGGCCTCGACAAAGGCGGCCAATGTACCCTGTTGGATAGCCTCGCGCAAACCAGCCATAAGCACCTGATAATGGCGCAAATTGTGGATGGTATTGAGCATGCTGCCGAGCATTTCGCCGCACTTGTCCAAATGATGCAGATAAGCGCGGGAGAAGTTCTGGCAGGTATAGCAATCGCACGTCGGATCGAGCGGCGAATCATCATGGCGATGGAACGCGTTACGGATCTTCAGCACACCAGTGTCGATGAACAGATGCCCATTGCGGGCATTACGGGTTGGCATCACGCAATCGAACATGTCCACCCCGCGGCGCACACCCTCAACCAGATCTTCCGGTTTGCCAACGCCCATAAGGTAACGAGGTTTGTCAGCGGGCATCTGGCCCGGCAGGTAGTCGAGCACCTTGATCATCTCGTGCTTCGGTTCGCCCACCGACAGGCCGCCAATCGCCAGGCCGTCGAAGCCGATCTTGTCGAGGCCTTCCAGCGAGCGCTTGCGCAAATCCTGGTGCATGCCGCCCTGCACGATGCCGAACAGCGCCGCGGTGTTTTCGCCATGGGCATTCTTCGAGCGCTGGGCCCAGCGCAACGACAGCTCCATCGACACCCGCGCTACGTCTTCATCGGCCGGGTACGGCGTGCATTCGTCGAAGATCATCACGATGTCCGAGCCCAGGTCGCGCTGCACCTGCATCGACTCTTCCGGGCCCATGAACACCTTGGAACCATCGACCGGCGAGGCGAAGGTCACGCCCTCCTCCTTGATCTTGCGCATGGCGCCGAGGCTGAACACCTGGAAGCCGCCGGAGTCGGTCAGAATCGGGCCTTTCCACTGCATGAAATCGTGCAGGTCACCGTGGGCCTTGATCACTTCCATACCCGGACGCAGCCACAGGTGGAAAGTGTTGCCGAGAATAATCTCCGCGCCCGTGGCAACGATGTCACGCGGCAGCATGCCCTTGACCGTGCCGTAGGTGCCCACCGGCATGAACGCGGGGGTTTCCACCGTACCGCGGGGGAAGGTCAGACGACCGCGACGAGCCTTGCCATCGGTAGCAAGCAACTCGAAGGACATGCGACAGGTGCGACTCATACGGTTTCCTCGGGCCCGCGTGGCGCGGGGTTACGGGTGATGAACATCGCATCACCGTAGCTGAAAAAGCGGTACCCATGCTCGACGGCGGCCTGGTAGGCGGCCATGGTCTCGGGATAACCGGCGAACGCCGAAACCAGCATCAACAGCGTGGATTCGGGCAAATGAAAGTTGGTGACCAGGGCATCGACCACATGAAACGGCCGGCCCGGGTAGATAAAGATGTCGGTGTCGCCACTGAACGGCTTGAGCACGCCATCGCGCGCGGCGCTTTCCAGGGAACGCACGCTGGTGGTCCCTACCGCCACCACCCGGCCACCGCGGGCGCGACAGGCCGCGACGGCATCGACGACTTCCTGGCTGACTTCCAGCCATTCGTTGTGCATGTGGTGATCTTCGATGCGCTCCACGCGCACCGGCTGGAACGTGCCGGCGCCGACGTGCAGCGTCACGAACGCCGTCTCCACGCCCTTGGCGGCAATCGCCTCCAGCAACGGCTGATCAAAATGCAGCCCCGCCGTCGGCGCCGCCACCGCCCCCAGGCGCTCGGCGTACACGGTCTGATAACGCTCGCGGTCCGAACCTTCGTCCGGGCGGTCTATATAAGGAGGCAGCGGCATGTGCCCGACACGGTCGAGCAGGGGCAACACCTCTTCGGCAAACTCCAGCTCGAACAACGCATCATGCCGCGCCACCATCCGCGCCTCACCGCCGCCGTCGATCAAGATCGACGAGCCCGGCTTGGGCGACTTGCTCGACCGCACATGGGCCAGCACCCGATGCCCGTCCAGCACGCGCTCCACCAGAATCTCCAGCTTGCCGCCGGAGGCCTTCTGGCCAAACAACCGCGCCGGAATGACTCGGGTATTGTTGAACACCATCAAATCGCCCGGGCGCAAATGCTCAAGCAAATCAGTGAATTGACGGTGAGCCATGGCACCGCTGACCCCGTCCAGGGTCAACAGTCGACTGGCGCGACGCTCGGCCAGAGGGTGGCGAGCGATCAGCGAATCCGGGAGTTCGAAGGTAAAGTCAGCAACACGCATGATGGGGTTCGTCTAGCAGGGCCGGAAAGTCTAGCGGAATTATCAAAAATTCACCATGAAACGTGATTGACCAACGGTAGGCACCTCTCTATACTTCGCCGCCATTGAGCCCTGATGGCGGAATTGGTAGACGCGGCGGATTCAAAATCCGTTTTCGAAAGGAGTGGGAGTTCGAGTCTCCCTCGGGGCACCATCTTAAAAAAAGACCTTGAAATTCAAGGTCTTTTTTTTCGCCTGCAGGAAAGTGGCTTTGCTGTGATCAGCGCTAATCCCACCTCAGGGTGCCGCCTTTTGTGGCAAGGGGATTTGTCCCCGCTGGGCTGCAAAGCTGCCCCAAATACCCAACCTCTAATGTGAAAGGATCTGTGGCAAGGAAGAACCGGTGGGAGGAAAAAACCCGTGGCGAGGGAGCTTGCTCCCGCTTGAGCGCAAAGCGCTCACAAAAAAAAGTCACTGCCCACACCGATACTTCGAATTGCCCCCGCCAAGGCATAAACCACCACCCCACCCTCCTCACCCAGTCACCAAGGATTTCACCTCATGGAATTGCTGCTGGAAACGGTCGCTCTTTACTCCCTCAAGCTGGCTTATGAGACGGAGGGTCACAGTCCGATTTTGCGGGATGATCCGTTGATGGGGTGTTGTGATCGGGAGGTTTTTGGGTTGTTGGTGCGGCGAGGGGATTTGGCTGGGATTCAGGGTGAGATTGGGCGGTGTTTGGATTTGGCGTTGGGGGCGGTTGGTGGGGTGGGTACTGTGTTGGGGCGGGAGTTGGGGCGGTTGGCCGACGCCTTCTGGGCTTCGCAAACCGTAGATCAGCTCCGTACCCCGCTGAACGCGCTCAATGTCTATCTGAAAAATATCCAGTAAATGAAGCCCTACCCAGAGCAGGTATTAGCTGGAAAAAATTAGGTTAGGATGAGGCGAGCCAGTCTTTGAGATCAGTGGCAAACTCTGGCTGGTACGATCACAGTGTCTGAGATGCGACAGGCGACCCTGCTTAAGGAATCAGGCGACAATGAGCAAGAAAAAACCCATCAGCCGGTTGACGATCAAAGGTTTCAAATCCATCAAAGATCTGGATGGTCTGCACCTCGGCAGCCTGAACGTACTATTGGGTGCAAACGGTGCCGGTAAAAGCAGCTTTGTCTCCTTCTTTCGTATGCTCGGCGAGATGATGGAGTTGCGATTGAAAAAATGGACAACTCAGCAAGGCTCCGCTGATCGTATTGTCAGTTTCGGAGTGAAAGAAACTCAGAAAGTCGAGTCCTTCGTGAAGTTTGGCTTGAATGGCTATCGGTTCGAGCTGGAGCCAACGGTAGAAGGCGACTTTTTATTTTCGAATGAATGGCTTTTTTTCGATGGACCTCTGTATGGAGAACAGTGGATTCCGCTTGGTTCAGGACATAAAGAAGCAAAACTCAAGGAAGCATTCGATTCCAAAAGATTTATAGCGCCCTATAAAAATGACGCGGTAGTTTACTGTTACGAATCGATCTCCAGTTGGAAAGTATTCCATTTCCATGACACCAGTGACATGGCCAGCGTCAAGCGCTTTGGCCCCGCGCACCTCAACGACTATCTGCGGTCCGACGCCTCGAATCTCGCAGCTTATCTGTATCGTCTAGCCGTAGAAACGCCGGATGTCTATGAGCAGATTCGCAAGACTGTTCAGTTGGCTATACCATTTTTTGATGATTTCGTGCTCAAACCTCGACGATTGGATACGGAAGAAGAGCTGATTAATCTACAGTGGCGTCAGAATGACAGCGACTACGTCTTCTGGCCTAGTCAGCTATCGGACGGCTCAATCCGCTTTATGTGCCTAGTCACTGCACTACTGCAACCCGATCCTCCGTCGACCATAATCATTGATGAACCTGAACTAGGCCTACACCCGTACGCCATTACATTATTGGGATCTTTGCTACGGTCGGCCTCGACGAGGATGCAGGTAATTGTCTCAACCCAGTCTGTTCCCTTGGTGAATGAGTTCCCCATCAGCGATCTGATCATAGTCGAACGCGAAAAAGGGGCGACGGTATTCAAACGACTCGACGAGGGCGAGTTTAATATCTGGTTAGAAGATTATTCAGTGGGTGAACTCTGGGAGAAAAACATCCTTGGCGGGAGGCCGCGTAGATGATTCGAATACATGTCATCTGCGAGGGTCAGACTGAGGAAATGTTCATTAATGAAGTGCTTGCCCCAGCCTTTCACCATTTGAACATTTATCTTGTGCCAGCTTTGATAGGAAAACCAGGACACAAGGGCGGTAACTTCCGCTTTGAGCGCCTGCTTACAGATGTTGAAAAACGGCTGCTCGGTGACCGCCAGGCCTATTGCACTACTTTCTTCGATTTCTATGGCTTGCCCGAGGCGTTTCCCGGCAAGAATGAAGCGAGCAGCAAAGAAACCATGGATGCCAAGGCCGATTGTTTGCTGGAGGCCATGACAGACAAGCTGCGACAAAAGCTCGGTGACGAGGTGATGCGCCGATTCATTCCCTATGTCCAGATGTACGAATTCGAGGGGTTACTGTTTAGCTGCCCCACGCGACTTGCTCAAGGAATTAATCAACCGGCTCTCGAAGCAAAGCTTCTGCGTATCCGAAACGATTTCGATACTCCGGAAGCCATAAACAATAGTCCGTTGACAGCTCCGAGCAAACGACTTCAGAACCTATACGAAGGCTATGACAAACCATTGCATGGCTCGCTCGCCGCTATTGAGATTGGGTTACCGGTGATTCGCTCGCAATGCAGCAGATTTAATGCTTGGATCAAATGTATGGAATCCTTGCCACCCATTACATAAACGAATGCCAGAGCGTTATAGACCAAGAATCCGAGGCGTTGCCGAGCAAAGAAAAAGAGAGCACAAAAAAGGCCTTGCTGAGCAAGACCTTTTTCCAATCCAAGCGGCACGTAGCGCTGCTGTTCTATCTTCCCTCAACGATATCCAAAGCCCGATTCGCCAACAGCTCACTCAACTCGATCACCTGCAAAATCCCCAACGCAACATGCCGCCTCGATCCCTCCAGATCAAACGCCAAATCACTGATCATCGCATTCGCCGAAGCCAAGCTCTCGCTCAGATTCGCAAGCAAACACTCCGTGTCCACATCAGGATCAATACGAAACAGCGTGCTGGAGTTATCGGGCGCTTCACCCTCGGGCTTGGGTTTCAGGTAGAAATTCAAAGCGCGGTTGGTGGCGTCTTCGAGTTTTTTGTTGCGGGCGGATTGGGCGCGGCATACGGATTCTTCTGCCGCAGGAGGGTTCGGTGTTATTTTTTTCATGATCTCAACTCTCTTGGTTGAGCTACGACCCGCTCGCTGCTAAACGAATTGGGAGGCAGCTGTACGCAGGTTAGCAGACCGACGAGTTGAGATATCGGCGCGCCCGAAGGCGCCCTGCGCACAGCCACCATCGAGTGCAGGGATGGGGATTCCTGACTGACGAAGCTTGTGCGACTCAACTCTTCGGGCTGCTAAACCCGATCACTGATGAGCAGTGACAGGACTCAAACTACCGACACCACCCAAGGCGCACAAGTCGGCGGATTCTGGCGTAGTTGTAGGCAAAGGCGCAAGGCGACGTGGCCTTGCGAACGCGGGTTGCCAGTGTCTGTAGGCCTTTACTGACGCGACCTGCCTCATAAGCCAGAACCAGCTTTCTGGCCTGTGGCTATCTGCGCCAACCAATCCCGAGGGGACACTCCGACCTTGGCCGTGAACGCCCGTGAAAGTGCCGATGGCGTGGTGTAGCCAAGCTCTTCGGTCAGGCTCTTGATGGATTCGCCTTGGCGCAAACGGCTCTGGGCCAGGGCGATGCGCCAGGTGGTCAGGTAGTCGGCGGGGGTTTGGCCGACGATGTCGCGGAACGTGTTGGCAAATGCGGTGCGCGACAGGCAGGCCTGTTCGGCCATGCGCTCCAGCGTCCAGGCGGCGCCCGGCTCTTCATGAATGGCGACGAGCACCCGTGCCAGGCGCGGGTTTGACAGCCCGGCGATGAGGCCCGGGCGGATGCCGGCTTCCTGTTGGTGATCAAGCAGCCAGCGCAGCAGTTGCAGCACCACGACTTCGAACAATCGGTCGGCGAGCATTCGCTGGCCGCAGCGCACGTGGTCGGTCTCGGCGAACAGCAGCTCCAGCGCGGCGTGCAGGCCCGGTACCTGGGCCAGCGGCAACGCGATCAAGGGCGGCAGTGCCCGCGCCAGGGGGTTGCGTGCGCCGCCCTCGAACATCAGCCGCGCACAGGTGAAGTCGGAGCCTTCCGCCGGGGGGCTATGGAATTGGTGGGTGATCGGGCAGGGATAAAACAGCAGCGACGGTTCTTCGAAGCTCATCGAGGGCAAGCCTTGGCCACCGGGGTGGCTGACTTTCAGCTGACCGCGCCGAAGCACGTGCAGGTAGCCGAACCCCTCGCCGGCATCAAAGCGATTTACACCACACAGGGCGCCGGTGTGGTGCAACTGCGCTTGCACGCGGAAGTGGTCGAGGATGCCGGAGAGCCGGTCCAGGGTTGGAAGTGTTTGCATTCTGAACGAATAGCTACGTTAGGCGTACGTTAAGAGCCAAATAGTACAGGCCCGCTCCTTATACTGCCAGCACCACCTCACTTGGCAGAAGGGCTCAACATGAAACTCTCTCGATCTCCCCTCTTTTGCGCTTCGTTGCTGCTTGGCTTGAGCGCCAGCGTCAGCGCGCACGACGCCGCACATCAAGACGGCATAACCAGCAAACCGGCGAAGGCTGTGAAGGCGCCTTTCGATATCGTCCACACGAACATCACCACCGAAGGCAATGTGGCGATTTTCCACATGGCCGTTTCCGGCAAGGCCGGCACCGTACGCCCTGCCGCAAGCGGCAAGCTGGCCGGCAGCAGCGTGTTCTCGTATGTCTGGCCCACCAGCCTGGACCCTTCGGTGATCGGTTTCGAGCCGAAGTCCGGAATCCTGGCCTTCGCCGTCACGTCACACCCCGACTTCGACGATACCCCGCTGTTCGACGAGAACCGCGACGGGCGTCTGGATAACGATGGTGATCTTTGGCACTCGCATTGGGTGGTGCTGCAGCCCGACCCGGCCTGTGGGAAAGATGCGCTGAAAGTCGTCGACATTCCCGCAGGGGCCAAGCCTCGCGTGCCCAAGACCTGGCCGGGGTTGCCGATCCTGATCGACAGCCCGGGGTGGACCCCGACGATCAACCAGAAAACCGTCGAGGTGCGCGTGCCGTTTGACGACATCGGCCCGGTCGAGGCCGGCGCGTTCGATGGCGTCACGGCCGCCCTGCGCGTGAACGCGAGCGTGCACAACCCGCTGCTGTGTGTCGCCGACGTGTTCAAGGTGGCCTCGGGCGACCTGTCCCTCCCCGGCAAGGTCAAGCACTGACACCGCCTCGCCTCCCTGTATTGCCCCCCGTCCCATCACTGGAGAAACACATGACTCGTATCAACATTCAGCCACAACAAACGCCCGCCGCCAGCCAACCAATGCTGGCCCAGATTCAACAGGCCTTTGGCGCAACGCCCAACATGTTCATGGGCGTAGCCAATTCTCCGGCAGCGCTGCAAAGCATGTGGGCGGCCTTTGGCGCCCTGGGCCAAGGCACGTTGGGTGCCCGGCTTGGCGAGCAGATTGCGGTAGCCGTGGCCAACCGCAACCGCTGTGAATACTGCCTAGCCGCGCACACGGCCCTGGGCCAAAAAGCCGGTGTGTCTGCGACCGACATGGCCGCCGCCCAGCGCGGAGAATCCAGCGATCCCAAGACGGCAGCGGCCTTGGCGTTCGCCCTGAAAGTGGTCGAGCAACGTGCACAAGTGACCGACGCCGATGTGCAGCGCCTGCGGGACAACGGTTTTGGCGATGAACAGATTGTCGAGATCATCGCCCATGTCGCGCTGAACCTGTTCACCAACTACATCAACGTCGCGTTGGACATACCGCTCGACTTTCCCAAGGTCGCCCTGAAATAAGCCTGACCGAGTCCCGCCCGGTATCGGGCGGGCTCACGTTGGCCGTGGCCCTACTCCGCCGCTTCGGAGCTGTGCACAACAACCAGCAACTGGGCCTGGACGTCGCCAACCGAACGCAGGCGATGGGGTTTCTGGGCATTGAAATGCAAGGCGTCACCGCGGTTCAGCAGCACGCGCTCGTTCATGAAGTCCACTTCCACCTGGCCTTCGTGAACAAACAGGAACTCTTCACCCGTGTGTTCCTTGAACGCATGATGCGCTGCGAATTCGGCCTGGGGATAGAGGATGAAGGGCAGCAAGGTTCGCTCGGAAACCTGATGGGCCAACACTGCGTATTCAGAGCTGCCAGGGTTCGCCGCAAGCGATCGGCGATCTTCACACCGCACCAGGCTGTAGCTGTCGAGCGGGACGTTTTCCTCGGAAAACAATTCCTCGACTTTCACGTTCAACGCCTTGGACAGCTTGAGCGCCGTGGCGATGGAGGGCGTGCTCAGACCCCGTTCCACCTTGGACAGGTAGCTCTTGGTCATCCCGGTTTTTTCGGCCAGGACGTCCAGCGTCATGCCGAGTTTTTTTCTGAGCAGTTTCAAGCGAATGGACATAGATAACCATCATTTCCATGGAAGCGGACAATCGGCGATTGCCAATGACACGTTGTGTCATATAGTCTATTTAGTGTCATTAACACAGCCATCCCCAAGCTTCAGTGACGCGATCAGGAGAACGGATATGAGCAAGACCCTGGCGACACCAAAGGACCAATTGGTCCAGCATGCTGTTAATCAGATGCAAAAATCACTGCCGGATAATACGTGGACTGTACGACAAAAGCTGGCACTGACCTGCCGCATCCTGTTCGAGAACGGCCACGACTCAGGCCTCGCCGGGCAGATCACCGCGCGCGGGCCGCAACCCGGCACTTACTACACCCAACAATTGGGTTTGGGATTCGACGAAATTACCGCCGGCAACCTGCTGTTGATCAACGAGGATCTGGAGGTGCTGGAAGGCCATGGCATACCCAACCCTGCGAACCGCTTCCACAGCTGGGTCTACCGCGCCCGGCCGGATGTGAATTGCATCATTCATACCCACCCGACCCACATCGCCGCTCTGTCGATGCTGGAAGTGCCGCTGCAGATATCCCACATGGACCTCTGCCCGCTGTACGAAGACTGTGCGTTCCTGGAAGGCTGGCCGGGCGTGCCGGTGGGCAACGAGGAAGGCGACTTGATCGCCGGCGCTCTTGGCGACAAACGCGCCATCCTGCTTTCGCACCATGGCCAGTTGTCGACCGGTGAGACCGTGGAAGAAGCCTGCAACATCGCCCAACTGATCGAGCGCGCCGCGAAACTGCAACTGCTCGCCATGGCCGCCGGCGAGGTGAAACCGATCCTGCCGCACCTGGGTCGCGAAGCCCACGACTGGATCGCCCGCCCCAAGCGTCACGCCGCCGCCTTCAACTACTACGCCCGGCAAAACCTGCGCCAACACGCCGATTGCCTGAACTGATTCCACTAGGAGCGAAGCCATGTCTACCCCGAACATCCACGGCATCATCGGTTACACCATCACCCCTTTCTCCGCCGACGGCCAGGGCTTGGACCTGGACGCCTTGGGCAGGTCCATCGACCGCTTGATCGAAAGCGGCGTGCATGCCATCGCGCCCTTGGGCAGCACCGGCGAAGGCGCCTACCTCAGCGATGCGGAGTGGGACCAGGTCAGCGAGTTCAGCATCGCCCACGTCGCCGGCCGCGTGCCGACCGTGGTCAGCGTGTCTGACCTGACCACCGCCAAAGCGGTGCGCCGCGCGCGTTTCGCCCAGGATCACGGCGCCGATGTGGTGATGGTTTTGCCAGCCTCTTACTGGAAATTGAGTGAGGCGCAGATCCTCACGCATTATCAGACCATCGGCGCCAGCATCGACGTGCCCATCATGCTTTACAACAACCCGGCCACCAGCGGCATCGACATGTCCGTGGAGCTGATCCTGCGGATTTTCAACGCGGTGGATAACGTCACCATGGTCAAGGAAAGCACCGGCGATATCCAGCGCATGCACCAGCTGCATCTGCTGGGCGAAGGCCAGGTGCCGTTCTACAACGGCTGCAACCCACTGGCGCTGGAAGCCTTCGCGGCGGGCGCTAAAGGCTGGTGTACCGCTGCGCCGAACCTCATCCCGCAGCTCAACCTCGACCTGTACGAAGCCGTGCTGGCCAACGACCTGAACAAAGCCCGGGCGCTGTTCTACCGGCAATTACCACTGCTGGACTTCATTCTCAAAGGAGGCTTGCCCGCCACCATCAAGGCCGGTTTGCGCACCCTCGGCCTGGAAGTCGGCGACCCGCGCTTGCCGGTCTTCCCGCTCGACGACGCGGGCAACAGCCGATTGAACGCGATGCTGAACCAGTTGCGCTGACTTTTCTGCCCTTGCGACCCGAGCGGATCAACGTCGACCTGCTCGGTCGCTTCGGCAAGCTGCCTTGATACCCTCGCGACGGAGAGAAACTCATGACCATCAAAGTCTATGACACACATGTCCGCACCCAAGACGGGCGCTACCTGCATTTTGACGTGCTGATCGACCGCAACGACCTGGATTTCGCCCAATCCTGCGCGCGACGCTTCCTGGCCGAACAGGGCATCGAAGATCAGGACATTACCTTGAACGACTGCCGTTTCTGCCACGTCGAGCCGAGCAACCCAGAGATAGTCGAGGCCATCACCCGGCAGGGCTTTTTTATTCTCAAGCTGCAAGGCTGCGAGGCGTGAAATGGATACCTACCAACCGCTGCACTGCGACCTGCATGACTATCTGGAGATCGCTTGCCTGTGCGGCTACATGCTGGACATTGAGCTGATCGACCGCCAGCGCCTGACTGCCCGCGCGATCACCACACGAACCGCCAGCACACGGGAGGAGTTTCTCGAAGTCGAAACCGCTGCCGGTCGCCAGGAGATTCGCCTCGATCGCTTGTTGGCGATTACACCGCTGGATAAGCACGCCAGGTTTGGCCGGGTTGTGCTGGCGGCGGGTGGTCACGCCGCCCTTTGACGTTGTGCATAGGTCCCACAGGGCGGGTTGCGTCCTGGAAGGCCGAACCCGCTTGAATTGTCGTCGACTTACCCACCGCTATCGCGAGCAAGCTCGCTCCCACAAGGGGAGTGTTGTGGCTGGGCCTCAATAGGAATCCAGTTACAACCACAAAATATCTTTCCACTCCATCCCCTCCCGCAAAGCCCCCATCCCCTCCAGCAAACGCCCCTCCACTCCCCCACCCCGATAATGCCCGCCTCCACTCACCCCCAACCGCTGCAACCCGAGCACCGTGTACCTCCCATGAACCTACGCACCTTCATTCGCAGCTATTGCCTCAATTCCAGGCTCGCTACGAATGCGCTGACCCGCCTGCATAAATCCCTTTCTTCCCTGGCCGCCTATCTGGCACAGCAGGGCTTTGATTCCAGGACCTGGCCCGCGCCCCGTGACGAAGGTGCGCTGGACCGTTACCTCAGCGACGTTTGCCCGGAGCTGGCCGCGACGGTGTTCAGCCATGCCCGTGACGGGGTGATCATGGTCGATGCGTTCGGTCGGATCATCGGCGTGAACGAGGCGTTTACGCGGCTTACCGGTTACGCGCAGGACGAAGTGCTGGGGCGGGAGTTGAATTCTCATCGCATGGTGCGGCGGCTCGCGGCGTTTTATGCGCCGATGAAAAATGCGCTGGATTTCCACGGGCATTGGTCCGGCGAGATTCAAAGCAGCCACAAGGATGGCCGGGAGATGACGTCGCGGATCAGCATCAGTGCGGTGCATGACCGTCACGGTAACGTTCAGCACTACGTGGCGCTGTGCAGCGACATGACGCAGATGAAGCAGCGCTTGCAGTTGCTGGAGCGGGATGCGCGGTATGACGCGCTTACACAGTTACCCAATCGCTTGTTGCTGGCCGAGCGGATGCGCCAGGCGTTGGGCAAGGCGCGCTTGCATCAGCAGAAGGTGGCGATCGCGTTTATCGACCTGGATGGGTTCAAGGCGCTCAACGACAGTTATGGCCATGATTGGGGCGATCGGGTGTTGCAGATTGTCGCGGCGCGGATCAACGCGACGCTGCGTGAGGGCGACACGTTGGCGCGCCTCGGCGGTGATGAGTTTGTCGCCGGGCTGGTGGGCTTGCAGGAGGTGGAGGACAGCGAGCCGTTGCTCAAGCGGATGCTGGCGGCGGCGAATGCGCCGATCCTGATTGGTGCGCAGACGGTGGAGATTGCCGCGAGTATCGGCGTGGCGTTTTACCCTGAACATGGGCTGGAGGTCGATGCGCTGATCAGCAAGGCGGATCAGGCGATGTACCTGTCGAAGAAGGCCGGCGGCAATCGTCTGGCGTTTTGTCCGACGCGGTTCATTTCGGTCAATAGCGAAGTCTGACGGTGGTGCCGAGGGTGCGTTCGCTGCCGGTCATGACGCCGTAGTCGCCGGCGCCGAGCAGTGAATACACGGCGGTGATGTAGTGGCGGTCGAAGACATTGCGCACCCAGCCTTCCACTTCCCAGGCGCGGTCCTGGCTGCGCAGGCCGAGGCGCAGGTTGGTCAGGCCGTAGCTCGGTTGATAGCTGCCTTCGCCGCCTTCGAGGGTGCCGTAGTAGCCGGTGCGAAAGCTGTAGTCGATGCCGCTGAAAGCTTCCAATCCATAGGGCAGCGGATGGCTGTGGTCGAGGCCGCTGCTGAGGTTCCATTCCGGCGCGTTGTAGAGCCGGTCGCCGCTGAGGTCGCAGGTCCATTGGCCCGAGGCTGGCGGGCACGGCGCGATGGGGAAGCTGCGGTAACGCGCATCGCTCCAGGCCAGGCCGAGGCGCCCGGTGAGTTGCGAGGTGAGCTGCCAGGCGGAATCCAGCTCGATGCCGCGCAGGCGGACTTTGCCGACGTTGATCAGGTTGTCCCGCAGCGGCGGCGCGAACAGCGAGGTCGGCGGGCTGTAGGTGAGCGCCTGGTAGTTGTCGACGTCGGTCTGGTAGACGGCGAGGTCGAGCAACGCGCGCTCATCCCAGAAGCGCGTTTTCACCCCCAGTTCCAGGGACGTGGCGCGCTCCGGCTCGAAGGTCGGCGCGGTGAACGGGCCGACCACGTCGAAGTTGATGCCGCCGGCCTTGTAGCCCCGCGACCAGCTGACGTAGCCCATCACCGCTTCGTTGAAACGGTAGCTGGCGCTGGCGAGGCTGGAGACGTTGTGTTCTTCGATCGAGTCCTCGCGGTAATAACCACGGCCGAGGGCGATGTCGCGCAACAATTGTCCACCGGCCTGGAACACCGGCGGCAAGCCGGTCAGCGGGGCGAGGTTGCTGACGTCGCGGGAGATCCAGCCGTCCTTGCGCTCGTGGCTGTAGCGCAGGCCGCCGGTGAGTTCCAGCGCTTCGATCGGGCGCCAGGAAAGCTGGCCGAAAATCGCTCGGCTGTCGCCCTTCTGCTCGCCGTCGAAATGTTGTTGGGCGCCATTCAACAGCATCGACGGCACCTGCCTCGGATCGGTGAAATTGATGCCGAAGAGTTTTTTCAGTTGGTCGAGTTGATCGCCGACGAACCAGGGCGCGGCGTCCTTGCCGAATTCGGCGTCGATCTCGCGGTCGAGCTGTTGGCGCAGATAGTAGAGGCCGGCGACGTAGTCAACGGACGAACCGGCCGTGCCGGAGAGGCGCCATTCCTGGCTGAACTGCCGATGGCCGAGCTCGGTTTCGGACTGCGCCACCGCCAGCGCGGTGCTGTCGCCGTCACGGGTGGCGCGGTAGTCCCAATCACGGTAGGCGGTGATGCTGGTGAAGCGCAGCGCCTCGTCGAGGTCCCAGTTCAACTCCAGTGACACGCCGTTCTGCAGGGTTCGCGGACGGCCTGGCGCGTCGATGCGAGTCTCGCGTTTATAAGGGTCGGGCTCCGCCAGCGGGTAGCCGACAAACTGGGCGCGCTTGCGGGTTTGCTGGCTGTAGTGATTGGCCAACAGGACGTTGCCGGCTTCGTTTTGCTCGGCGTAGTCGGCGATCAGGCGGGCGCTGAAATCGCTGTTCGGCGTCCATAACAGTTGGCCGCGCAGGCCCTGGCTGTCGGCATCGCCGAGACGGCTGCCGTCTTGCCGGTTTTCGACGCTGCCCTCGGCGGCGCTGTCGAAAACGTTGAGCCGCCCGGCCAGCACGTCGTCCTGCAGCGGCCCGGAAATCGTCCCGCGAAACTCACGCAAACCGCGCTCGCCATAGCTGGCTTCGAGGTTGGCTTCAGGCTGGAACGTGGGCTGGCGGGTGACGATGTTCAGCGCGCCGGCGGTGGTGTTCTTGCCGAACAAGGTGCCTTGCGGCCCGCGCAAAACTTCGATGCGCTCGATGTCCATCAGCTCGGTAAAGGCCATGCCCTGGCGCGCTTGGTAGACGCCATCGACATAGGTGCCGACGCTGCCTTCCAGGCCATCGTTGTAGGCGGTCGCGCCGAAGCCGCGCAGGCCGAAACCGGCGTAGCGGGCGTCATGGCCGGAGACGATCAGGCCGGGCACGCGCTGTTGGATGTCTCGAAGCGAGTGCAGGCCGGCCTCGTCGAGTTGTTCGCCGTAGAGGACGTTGATCGGGATCGGCACGTCCTGCGGGTCTTCTTCGCGGCGTCGGGCGGTCACCGTGGTTTCGTCGAGCGTGAGCGCGCCGGGCGCCTCTTCGCCAGCGGTCACTGACGCCCAGGGGAATGCCGAAAGACTGCCGATCAGGAGCAACCGGTAACTCAAACCCGGCATCCTAGAACTCCCGAGCCAACGCACGACGCGCTGTGTCCGGGCAGGCCAGTGCCTTGACCCACGCCAGCAGTTCGCGGCTGTCAGCGGGCTTGAGCAATACCGCGTTGAACTCCAGGTCCTCCGGATAATCCTGCGGCCTGCGTGGCGGCACCGCCGAATAAAGCATCACGGGCAGAGGGTGCCGGCGCTTGCGCACTTGTCGCAGCAGTTCCCAACCGTCCATGCCGGGCATCATCTGGTCGCTGATCAGCAGGTCAACCGGTTGTTCCGCCAGGCAGGCCAAGGCCGCTTCGCCGTTGGTCGCCATGCTCACGTCAAACCCGTAGCCGGCCAGCAGGTCGTAGAGCCATTCGCTGTTCTGCTCGATGTCATCCACCAGCAGCACGTGCTTGCCCTGGCCGTCGAACGGCGCGGCATTGTTGTCGACGATGCCGTTTTCGAGGTCGTGCTCCTCGGCGCAATTCAAGCGCAGGCGAAAACTGAAGTGGCTGCCCTGCCCGGTGGCCTGGGGTTCGAGGCGGCTGTCCATGCGTTGGAGCAATTGCGTGACGATGGACAGACCAAGCCCGCTGCCTTCGTAGCGCTGCGCATTGCGGCCGCGGCGGAACGGTTGCAGCAGTTGTTCGAATTCTTGCGGGTCGATGCCGATGCCGCTGTCGATCACGTTGAAGTGCAGTTCCACGGTGTCTGCGCTGGCGCCTGGACCCGCGCTCACTTCGAAGCGAATCTGGCCGTTGCGGGTGAATTTTGCCGCGTTCGCCAGCAGGTTCATCAGCACCTGGCGAAGGCGTTTGAAGTCGGCCTCCACCAGCGGCGGCAGGTCATCGGCCAAGTTCGACTCGAAAGTATTGCCCTGGCGCGCGGCGAGGAAACCCGCCTCGTCGGCGATCTCTTTGAGGAAGCCGTACAGGTAGCCCGGCGCGAGCGTCAGTTGCATCTGTTCCAGCTCGCCCCGGGAGAATTCGAGCATCTCGTCGATCAGCTCCAACTGCTGGCGGGCGTTGCGTTCGATCGTCGCTTGATAGTCGCGGTTGGGCCCGGCGTGCAGCAGGCGCGCGTAGTCGATGATGCGCACCAGCGGCGAGCGCAGGTCATGGCTGATCCGCGCCATCAACGCGCTGCGGGCCGCCAGGGATTCACGCAGCTGCGCGGTGCGCAGCGCCACGGTGCTTTCCAGGCGTTCGTGCTCGACCTGGCGTTGTTGTTCGAGGGTGGCCAGGGCGTGCTTTTCGCGGTGGCGGCTGCGGCTGACTTCCATGATCAACGTGCACACCAGCAGCACCACGCCCGGCAGGGTCGACGACAAGCTGTACTTGCTTTGCGGCGACTGCCAGGGCAACTGTTCCTGAGGGAAAAAGATCCGCATCAGCAGTTGCCCAAGCATCAGCGCCGGCACCAGCCAGGCCATCCAGCTGTAGCTCAGGCGTGCGCGCCAGGCCATGAACAGCGTGGCGATCAGCACGCCGTAGAAACTCATCAGCGAGGTCTGGACGATTTGCGCGCCTTGGACCGGATCGATATTCAACCACCAGAGTCGGCCAAAAACACAACCCAACAGCGGCACCCAATAGCTCCAAGCGATGACCTTGGGCAGCTGGGATACCTGCAGCAGCACGCGGAAGTAGGCCAGGAACAGGACGAATGAGAGCGCGCTGGCGCAGGTCAGCAGCTCACGTGTCCAACCCAGCGCGCTGGGCCAGTAGATCAGGTAGCCGTTGAGGATGCAGGTCAGCAGGATGTAACTGAGGACCGCGCCGGCGTTCACCGTCAGCAGTCGGGAACGGAGGATCCAGCCGACGATCAGGCCGAACGGGACGACCAGCAGGACGATGCCGAGGGCGAGCCCGTCGCTCAGGTAGGTCTGTTGCTGACTGCGCAGCAGCGCCGGTTCGGACCACAGTTCCGGCTCCAGCAGCATCTGGAAGTTGCTCGTCACCCGGACGAACACCGTGGCGCTCTGCCCTGCCGCCAGCGTTACCGGGAATGCTGGTT
The DNA here is from genome assembly GCF_057334555.1 of Pseudomonas sp. AGC41. Lineage (NCBI taxonomy): Bacteria > Pseudomonadati > Pseudomonadota > Gammaproteobacteria > Pseudomonadales > Pseudomonadaceae > Pseudomonas > Pseudomonas sp. AGC41. Next base: position 1,427 of record NZ_JBHFJB010000039.1, on the reverse strand, counting down.
GACGCGCGGCTGGCTGCGGCCATTCGGTCAAGGGATAGGCGCCGCCGGCATGGGCGTCATGCCCCGGCTGGTAGACGCGAATGTCTTCCAGGCGCGGCGCACCGACGACCAGCATGCGCGAGCACGCCTCAGCGCTCGAATTGGTGAATTGCCATTTCAACCAGAATGCGGAGCGGCTATAGCCTTGGGTCGGCCAGTGCGCGGTTGCGGCGTTGAAATCATTTTCAGGCAGTTGGGCGACTTGTTCCAGGCTCAGGCTGGCCTGCGCGTCTTCGAAAATCTGCGCCGAGGGCATCAGGTCCAGGTGGTCAGCCCGGCAGATATCCACAGGCGCCGCGCGCAGCAGGCCTGTGGATAACAACGTTATCGTCAGCAGGAAAAACTGTAGTAGCCGCATCAGGCGCGCCCGGCCGACTCGATTTCGCTGATCCCCAGGGTCTGCTGGCGAAACTGACTGGGCGTCATGCCGATTCGCTGGCGGAACGCCGTGGTGAAGTTGCAGGCGTTGCGGAAGCCCACCAGTTCGGCGACGTCTTGCACGCTCATGGCGCTTTCGGCGAGCAGATCCTGGCCGCGTCGCAAGCGGGCGTCGCGGATGTAGGCAAACACGGTCATCCCCAGGTGTTCGCGAAAAATCGCCGAGAGGCGTTTTTCATGGGTGCCGACTTTTTGCGCGAGGATGCCGAGGGACGGCATGTCGTCCAGCTGGTTTTCGATCAGGCGCATCGCCGCGCGCAGCACGATTTCATCGCCTTGCGGTTCCGGATCGGCCGGGCTTTCGTGGAGGGCCGGTGGTGCGCGCCAGGTCAGTTGCAGGTGGATCTTGATCCGCGCCAGCACTTCTTCGGGGGCGCAGGATTTGGGGATGTAATCGACCGCGCCGACCGTCAGCCCTTCGAGGCGCTCCAATGAGGTATTGGCCGATGACAGGAACAGGATCGGCGTCTGCCGTGTGGCCGGTGCCTCGCGCAACAGCCGGCACAGGCTGAAGCCGTCCATTTGCGGCATGTGCACATCCAGCACGATCAGGTCCGGCCGCAGGGCGAGTGCCCGTTGATAGCCTTGATAGGCATCGCTGGCGAGCGAGATGCGCCAGGGCTGGGTCTTCAACAGGATGAGCGTGGCGCGGATGTCTTCAGGGACATCGTCGACCAGCAGAATATGCGGCAACGCGTCGGACGCCGCCGAGCCCCCCGCCGCCGCTGCCGGCCTTTCGTATCGTCCGTTGTCCATTCGCCAGGTCTCTTGTTGTGTTCAGCCAGGTCACTGTCGCGAATTGCCAAGCGAGGAATTATGTACCGGGCCGGCAACAAATCGATATAGCGGCAGATCAGGCGAGAACTGAAGCTATCAAATTTTCGAGGGGCGATAAACGGTCGTCTCGTTTGGAGGCGACCAGGATGCGGGGATGGCGTTCACTCAACCCG